>JBMSWW010000003.1:0-33047 GCA_049425065.1 Chitinophagaceae bacterium | reverse complement strand
GAAACCGTTAAAAATTCAGGTTGGAGGAGTGCACTGTAGGCGATACTTGCTCCTTTTTCCGAAGCCCACGATTTGCCTCGTTGACCCCTTCCTGCAACCTGTTCCGTAGTGAAAATGACCATTCCGGGGATAACTTTTCCCTCTTTTATGCGGTTTCGCATCTCATCGTTGGTGCTTCCCACAGAGGAAAGATTGACAAATGGCTGACCTATGGTACTCAAGGGGTGTGGCAATTAATCGCTATTTTTACAAAGCAAACGGATATACGAAATTAAAGCAATCGAATAGTTGGAACAACTGGCAATATTGACCGGCGGCAAACGGAAGGGAACTACCGCTGGAAAAGGGGGAGTGAAGCGTCTTACTAAGAGTTCAAAAATTCTTAAGACCATTATCGCCGCCATTGAGGAAAAGAAAGGTGAACAAATTATTTCCCTGGACCTTCGGAAGATTACAGAGGCCGTGGCCGACTTCTTCATTATTTGTGAAGCAAAGAGTCAGCCGCAGGTTCGGGCAATCGCTGATCATGTAGTGGACTTAGTGAATGAGAACTGTGACGAGCGTCCGTTTCATCAAGAGGGACAACAACAGTTGCAATGGGTGTTGATTGATTATGTAAATGTGGTTGTTCATGTAATGCTTCCGGATAACCGTAAGTTTTACCAGTTGGAAGAAATGTGGAGCGATGCAGTGTTCACAGAACACGGTGAGCAGTAAACACGGAAGAGAACTCTTCCTAATTTCCCCAAAATTTATATTATCTAGAGAGGAATTTTAATATGTCACTAAATAACGAACATCCCTCCGGAGGAAAAAATTCCGGACCCCGTAGCAGAAAAGGGCCTCAATTCAATATTTATTGGGTCTATGCGGTGATTCTTGTGTTGCTGATCGGGTCTAGTTTATTCGGCCCCTTAACCCCCAACATGGCTAAAATCAATGAACTTGATTTTAAGAACATGGTATCCAAAGGGCAGGTGGATCGCTACGTTATTGTTGATAATCGTAAAGTGGTTAAAGTGTTTCTGAATGCGGAGGGACGAAAAGCCAATGAGAAACTTATTAAAGAAGCTGCTGGTAAAGTAGATGAGAAGGGTCCTCATATGGCCTTTAAAATTACCGGCGCCGATGTGTTTAAAAAGTCGATGGATGATTATTATCGTGACAATCGCGATGCCATCGCTGTACAACCCGGCTTGACTTTGGTAAAAGAAGTTCCCTATGAAGTGGAAACAGATCGTGACTGGATCGGCGGGGCACTACAATTCATTCTTCCGGTTTTATTCTTTGTGGTGATATGGGTACTCATGATGCGTAAGATGGGCGGTGGTGCCGGCGGAGGACCAGGAGGTGGTGGAATTTTCAGTATCGGAAAATCAAAAGCTACTTTATTTGATAAGGGGACTAAAGTCAATATCACATTTGCAGATGTAGCCGGCTTGGATGAAGCGAAAGTGGAAGTGATGGAGATTGTGGACTTCCTTAAAAATCCTAAAAAGTATACGAACCTGGGAGGAAAGATTCCGAAAGGGGCCTTGTTGATTGGCCCTCCAGGTACCGGTAAAACATTATTGGCAAAAGCCGTGGCCGGAGAAGCTCAAGTGCCTTTCTTTAGCTTAAGCGGCTCTGATTTTGTGGAAATGTTTGTGGGAGTTGGTGCCAGCCGTGTGCGTGATCTTTTCAAACAAGCTCGTGAAAAAGCCCCTTGTATTATTTTCATTGATGAGATTGATGCTATTGGTAGAGCCCGTGGTAAGAATGCCATGATGAGTAATGACGAAAGAGAAAGTACCTTGAATCAGATGCTCGTAGAGATGGATGGATTTGGTACCGATGTGGGCATTATTGTTTTGGCCGCTACCAACCGTCCTGATGTATTGGATAGTGCGCTGCTTCGTCCGGGTCGCTTCGATCGTCAGATCACTATTGACAAACCCGACTTGAAAGGAAGAGAAGATATTTTCAAAGTGCACCTGAAGCCTATTAAGATTTCAAAATCATTGGATATTCATAAGCTGGCTGAACAGACTCCTGGATTTGCCGGAGCAGATATTGCCAACGTTTGTAATGAAGCAGCCTTGATTGCGGCTCGTAAGAATAAAGAAGCCGTGGATATGCAGGATTTTCAAGATGCGGTGGATCGTGTAATTGGCGGACTGGAGAAAAAGAACAAGATTATTTCTCCTGAGGAGAAAAAAATCATTGCTTATCACGAAGCAGGACATGCTATTTGTGGTTGGTTCTTAGAGCATGCCTATCCTTTACTAAAAGTGACGATTGTGCCTCGCGGAACCGCCGCTCTGGGGTATGCACAGTACACTCCCAAAGAACAATATCTGTACAATACGGATCAACTCAATGATCAGATCTGTATGACCTTGGGAGGAAGAGCCAGTGAGGATATTTTCTTTGGAAAAATTTCTACGGGTGCACAAAATGACCTGCAGCAAATTACCCGTATTGCCTACTCCATGGTTACGGTGTATGGTATGAATGAAAAAGTAGGGAACATCAGCTTCTATGATCCTCAACAAGAGAATGCTTTCACCAAGCCTTATTCTGATGATACAGCTAAGTTGATTGACTATGAAGTGCGTCAACTGATCGATGAGGCTTATGTTAGAACTAAGAACTTGCTGACCGAGAAAAAAGCAGAGGTAGAGAAGTTGGCGAATGCATTGTTGGAAAAAGAAGTTCTTTTCCAAAGTGATGTGGAATCCCTGATCGGCAAACGTCCTTTTGAAGAAAAGAAATCAATTGCTGGTGAGGCTTCACAGGAGACCACTAGCCAAGAAGCAACACCACAAGAAGTGGCTACGCCCACCACAATAACAGAACCTGACACTAATAATAGCCCCGAGGTTAATTGATGACTATGAATGTTTCACCTGCCAAGGAGAATATCTTAAAGAAAATTCGGGAGGCATTGGCGCATACCACGCCGATGCCTTTTCCGCAAAGCGAAAAGAATCAGGCAGTATTTCCTCCTGCTACCCAGGTGAATGAAATAGAATTTGCAGAGCAGTTTACTCAGTTACAAGGTAAATTTATTTATTGCATTAATCGTCAGGAGCTCGCCTTTCAGTTTGGCAGTATAGCGCGAAAGAATGATTGGGCACATGTGTATTGTTCCGATGAAAAACTGATCAATTTTGTAGGAGAATCTTTGAATGAACGACTCACTCGTACCGACCTAGCAGGTTGTAATGTGGCAGTAACAGGTTGCGAATATTTGATTGCGCGCACAGGGTCTATTTTATTAAGCAGTGCACAAGCACAGGGCAGAACTGCCAGTGTATATGCCCCGATTCATGTGTGTATCGCTTTTATGGATCAGTTGGTATATGATGTTAAAGATGCCTTACAGTCAGCCCGTGAAAAATACGGCACACAGTTTCCTTCTTTTTTAACCTTGGCCACAGGGCCCAGCAGAACTGCGGATATAGAGAAGACATTGGTAGTAGGGGTTCATGGTCCTAAAGAAGTATATTTATTCTTAGTAGAATAAATGAAACTTTGGAAATCAGAAACCCAACCACTTGAATAGTTTCTCCCATAAAAAAATCTTCTTCCTGTCTGACTTTCATCTGGGCGCCCCGGATGTCCAAAGCAGTCTACAGCGAGAGCGAAAAATTTGTCAATTTCTTGAAGAGATTCGCCACGAAGCTTCCGAGATATTTTTAATGGGGGACCTTTTTGATTTTTGGTATGAGTATCAAAAAGTAGTGCCCAAGGGCTATGTGCGCTTGTTGGGTAAATTAGCCGAGTTAAGTGATCAGGGTATTGCGTTGCATTTGTTCATTGGCAATCATGACATGTGGGTGAAAGATTATTTTGCACAGGAGCTCTCCATGCCTGTTTTCTTTGAACCGATAACCATCGAAAGGGGTGGACTTCGTTTACATATTGGACATGGCGACGGACTGGGTCCTGGTGATTATGGGTATAAGCGACTTAAAAAAATATTTCGAAATCCTCTTTGCCAATGGTTATTTGGCATTTTGCCACCAGCGATAGGAATAGGATTGGCTGAATTTTTTAGTCGTCGTAGCAGAGCGCAAACGGGTTCCAGCGAAGAAAAATTTTTAGGCGAAGACAGAGAATGGTTGATTAGCTATTGTAAAGAGTTCTTGCAACAGGAACAAGTAGACTATTTTATTTTCGGCCATCGTCATCTTCCCATTAACTGGCCGATTCAAAGTATAGCCACTAATGGTGTCTCACGCGCCGCTCACTATATCAATCTCGGAGACTGGATCCGTTACAATACCTATGCTGTAATTGACGGAAATTCTGTTTCTCTAAAATCATATCAGGCTCCTGAAATTTCTATCATCCGTAAGCTATGAGAATTCTCCTTTTTTGGGTGGGAGTTTTGTTTTTATCGGCAGCGAATGCACAATCCAGAACAATATGGCAATTGAGCAGTACTATACAAGGAGATTGGGTTTCATTCGAAGTGGATCATTTAGGAAATACTTACCTGATAAATCAAGCAAATCAATTACGCAAGTATACCCCTCAGGGTGATTCGGTAGCCATCTACAATGATCAGCGTCGCTATGGCAACATTGGAACTTTAGATGTGTCCAACCCTCTTTTATTATTGGTGTATTATCCCGACTATTTTACCATTGTTTGGCTAGCTCGTTTTTTGCGTCCGGTGAACATACTCGACTTACGTGCCTCCGGCGTTTTTTCCATTGGAGCGGTAGCCAGTTCTTTTGATAGTAAAATTTGGGTTTTTGATAAGATGGAGCAGCGTCTAAAAAAAATTAGTCAAAAAGGAGAGTTACTCCAGCAAACTCCCGACCTGCGGCAGGTGCTTACCAAAAATATCGATCCAGTATCTATACAGGAAGCACAACAGCGAGTTTATCTATATGATAGCACACAAGGTATTTTCGTATTTGACTATTTTGGAAATTTTGAAAAAAATATTGATGTAAAGGGGTGGGCACACTGGTCCATTCAAGGATTGGTCATGCAGGGTATTAAAGAAAGAACGCTGCAAGCGTATGATCTGCGCTCGGATTTAACCACTTCCACCAATTTACCGGAAAAAAAGCTTTTTCAAAAAGTACAATGGGGGATTGACAAAAATTTATATTGCCTTCAACCCCTAGCTTTGAGTAAAGGGGCCGATTTATTGATCTATATCCAAAAGCAGGAATAAGTTTTTACAACAAGAGTGGGGCACAAATAGCTTGTGTGAAAACTAATCTTTCTTAATGTTTAAAAGCGGCTTTTAAGATTTCTCCTATTTCACGATCGAACTGACCGTATTTGCCGTACTCCACTACTCTTCCCAATTCTTTTCCATGGTGGTAAACAATAATGGTGGGAACGTTTTTAACAGATAAGGCTTCCATAATGCCGCCCCAGCTTTGCTTGCTCCGATCGGATCCCATTACTGTGAGTTGTTTTTCGGTGAAACCTGCTGCGTCAATCATCGCGTACAATCGGGGAATAATAAAGTGAGAATCTTCGCACCAAGTCCCCATAAATACCAATAGTTGAACAGAGTCTTTGTATTGTTGGAAACTGGAGAGTCCCTCCTTATGTGGACTATAGGCATTATAGTTTTCTGCAAACCATTTGAAACTTGAATCTGATTGTAAGGTAGCTCGGTCTAAAAAGCCTTTTAAAGATTTCTCTTTCGGTCTTTCTGAGAGAGTTTCAAAGTGCGGTTGCGCCTGCAGGGAATTTATCAGACCTGTTAGGGCCAGTACAACAAAAAAATATTTCATGATCAGTTAAAGATTTGACCGCAGCTCTTGTAAAAAGCCACGCAGTTTTTGTAAAGACTGAATTAATGCAAAGCGTTCTTCAGCTTTTTTATTCTTTTTTAAAAAATCACGTGCGCCATCGATGGTAAATTTTCTACGGCGCAACAAATCGTAGATTAGCACTAGATTTTTAATGTCGATGGGTCTGAAATAGCGATCTCCTTTTCTATTTTTTCTGGGCTGTAGAATATCAAACTCCAATTCCCAATAACGAATCAGCGATTGTTTCTCTCTAAACATAGTAGCCACTTCTCCAATAGTGTAATATTGTTTCTTAAACAACTCCTCATCTTCGGGCACTTGAACAAGATCAACGCGACTTTCAATTTCTTTGATAGACTTACGTCCTCTTTTCCCGGGTGCAGTAGTAAGGGGTCTTTTAATTTTGACATTACGAATTCCCACCGACGGCGACGAGTCTCTTTCTTTTGCTGCAACTTCTGGTTCAGCAGTTGGGATTGGCGCAGTGGCTACCACAGCAACCGGAGCAGGTTCTTGAATGGAAGGGCCAAAATCAACCACTACCGATGACTTTACCTGAGTCGCTTTCTGTTTCGGTGCGGGCTCGGGTATGGGTGCAGGCAAAGGCTCGGGTACAGGCGTGGGGGTCGGTGCATCAAAGTCAAAGCTGATTTGTGTGAGTGGTTTCTTACGCATAGCCTACTGTAAAGATAGCAAAGGGAAATCCCTTCTCATTCAATTAGGGCTACTGTGGAAAAGTTGGGCTTAATCTAGGCTTTGATTCGAGGAGGCTGCCTGCTTGAGTATACGATCAAATTGTTCCGGCGTCAGATCGTTATAGAAAAAATAAATGGGGTCAATTGGCCTCCCATTTTTGATTACTTCATAGTGGCAATGGGGGCCAGTAGATTTTCCGGTAGTGCCCACCCATCCAATCACTTCTCCTCTTTTTACAGTTTGTCCTACCCGGGTTTTAATTCGAACCATGTGCCCATAAAGCGTTTTATAGCCATAACCATGGTTGATAATTACATGTTTGCCGTAGCCGTCTCCCTTGTTACCGGCTACCTCCACTCTTCCATTAGCAGTAGCATAGATAGGAGTACCTTGGGGTGCTGTAAAATCGAGGCCCGCGTGAAGCTTGGTGGTCTTATAAATGGGGTCAATACGGTAGCCAAATCCGGAAGCGATTCGGTTCAAATTTTTATTACTCACTGGTTGAATGGCGGGCGTATGTGCGAGCAGTTTTTCCTTGTCACGTACTAATTGTTTCACTTCTTCATAGGAGGACTGCTGTGTTTTAATACGCGATACCAAATTCTCAACCGTGGCACTTACGGAACCGATCAGTTCACGATTGCTCAGCTTCTCCACTTTTTCAATCTCGTTCTTAGTTTCAATTTCAACGGCACGGGCGCTGTCCGGGAGAGGGGTAGCTTCAAAAATGGCCCGATAAATGTCTCGATCTCTAGTTTCTAGCTCTACCATTTGTTGCCGAATGACTCTAATTTGTTCCGCCAAGGAATAGTAGTCTTCCCTCATGGCTTTATTCTGTAATTCCAACAATTTTTCCTTTGGGGAGCCAATAAATTGAAAAGCAAAATAAGCGATAACAGCCGCGGTTACCAGGGAAGCCGCTAGGAATCCAAACACACGAAGCAGCTTAACCCGCAAAGGGGTCTCTACCTTCTCATAACGAAGCGTGTTGGTGTTATAGTAGTATTTGACCTTTTTCATGGTCGGGGGCAGGGCCTATTTTGCCTTACCTTTGCTGCCATTGCAAGAAGACAAATATAGCATTTACCTACCATGATGACTTCCGGTGAAATAAGACAGGCTTTTCTGGATTTTTTCCAGTCTAAAGGACATACGATTGTTCCCTCTGCTCCGATTGTTGTAAAGAACGACCCCACGCTCATGTTCACGAATGCGGGCATGAATCAGTTCAAAGACTATTTTTTGGGGAACAAAAAAGCCCCCTACACGCGTGCGGTGGATACGCAGAAATGTTTGCGTGTTAGTGGTAAGCACAATGACTTGGAAGAAGTGGGCGTGGATACCTATCACCACACCATGTTTGAGATGCTGGGGAACTGGAGTTTTGGCGACTATTTCAAAGTGGAAGCTATTGAGTGGAGTTGGGAGTTACTTACGGGGGTCTATAAAATTCCTAAAGACCGTCTTTATGCTACTGTTTTTGAAGGAGATGTAAAGGAAGGCATTCCTGCTTCCTCTGTGGCGTTGAAAAAGTGGAAGGAATTATTATCAGATGATCATATTGTGTACGGTAATAAGAAAGATAATTTTTGGGAAATGGGAGACACGGGTCCTTGCGGTCCTTGCAGTGAGATTCATGTGGACTGTCGCTCTGATGAAGAAAGAAAAAAAATACCGGGACATACCTTGGTCAATAAAGATCATCCGCAGGTGATTGAGATTTGGAACAATGTATTTATTCAATTCAATCGCAAAAAAGATGGTTCTCTGGAACCCTTGCCTTCAACCCATGTAGATACCGGCATGGGATTAGAGCGATTGGTGCGGGTGTTACAAAATAAAACCTCTAACTACGACACCGATATTTTTAGTGGTACCATTGAAGCGACTGGGGCTATCTGCGGAAAAAAGTATGACGGGACGGATACTAAGGAAGCCATTGCCTTCCGCGTAATTGCCGATCATATTCGCGCGATCAGTTTTACTATTGCCGATGGACAACTACCTTCCAATACCGGAGCTGGGTATGTGATTCGAAGAATTCTTCGTCGTGCGGTTCGTTATTATTATTCCTACTTGGACTATAAAAAGCCTTTGCTCACCCAATTAGTGCCCGTATTGGCTAAACAATTTGAAAATGTTTTTCCGGAGCTTCAACAACAACTTGATTTTGTTGCCAAAGTAGTTCGTGAAGAGGAAGACGCATTTTTAAGAACGCTTGAGAAAGGACTGAAGCGTATTGATGATATTATTACCAATACAAAAGGAACTATCTCTGGTGCAGCAGCCTTTGAGTTGTATGACACTTATGGTTTTCCAATCGATCTTACTCGATTGATTGCTACCGAGCAAGGATTACAAGTAGATGAGGTTGGCTTTGAAGCAGAAATGAAACAACAGAAAGATCGCAGTCGTGCTGCTACTACGGTGGATGCAGAGGATTGGGTAATTCTCCAAGAAGGAGCCAATCAATTTGTGGGCTATACTGAGTTGGAGACAACGGCACAGGTGCTTAAATATCGCCGTGTTAAAGCCAAAGGGAAAGAGGGCTATCAAGTGGTATTGAATCAAACCTCTTTCTACGCGGAGAGTGGTGGACAAGTAGGAGACAGAGGTTGGTTGGACTTTGGAGATAACACTGTGGAGGTGATCGATACAAAGAAAGACAATGATCTGATCATTCATTATACCAACACACTTCCTGCTATTGTAACAGTCGAAGTAAAAGCAAGAGTCAATGCAGTCCTTCGCAAAAAAACAACGCTACATCACTCTGCTACCCACCTACTGCATGCTGCCTTACGCCAAGTATTGGGAACGCATGTGGCACAAAAAGGGTCTTTGAATAATGAAGAGAATCTGCGTTTCGACTTTTCTCATTTTGCCAAGATGACGGCCGAAGAAATAGCGCAGGTGGAAAGTATCGTGAATGCAAAGATCAGAGAAAATGTTCCTGTGGTCATTCAAACACTTCCTAAAGAAGAGGCCTTACAACTAGGGGCCATGGCTTTGTTCGGAGAAAAGTATGGCGATGTGGTGCGTGTAGTGATTATGGATCCTACCTATTCTGTAGAACTTTGTGGAGGAACGCATGTGGGATCTACTGGTGAGTTGGGTCTTTTTAAAATTATCAGTGAATCTGCTATTGCAGCCGGTGTTCGTCGTGTGGAAGCTATTTGTGGAGAGCAGGCGGAACTGTATGTGAATGACCAGTCGCTATTATTACAAAGTCTTCGCGAAGCGTTGAAGAATCCTAAAGATCTGCTGCGTGCAGTGGAGCAATTGCAACAAGAGTATGCTGATCTTAAAAAACAGGCAGAAGTTCTGGAAGCTCGTCAGTTAGCCACCTTGCGCGATGAGCTGTTGACTAAAGAAGTAACTGTAAATGGAATTCATTTTATTGGAGCCGCAGTAGAAGTAGGCAGTGCCGATGCCTTGAAAAAATTATGTCATGATCTGAAAATGCCCGCACGTGATCATGTAGTGGTCTTGACTACGGTGATTGGCGGCAAGCCTTATGTGGCTGTTGGGTTAGCGGATAATTTGGTAACCACTAAAGGGCTCGATGCGGGTAAAATTATCAAAGAGCAAGTAGCTCCGCTGATCAAAGGCGGTGGTGGCGGACAAAAAACGCTAGCTACTGCTGGTGGTCAAGAGACACAGCAATTGACTGCGGTAATCAGTACCATTAAATCTCTCTTATAATTTAGGCTAATAAAATCTGGAATGAACAATAAATTATTACTAGCTCTGCTAGCTATCCTAGTAGTGTCTTGTGGCAGTAAGGATACCAAAGAAGTGTTTACGGTGAACGGTAATATAAAAGGATTAAAAGCACCTATGATTTATCTTGATGAAGTGCCTATGGCCACCATGCAGCGCATTCCGATTGATTCTGTGGTGCCAAATAAAGATGGCTCTTTTCAACTAAAAGCAAAAGCTGCTGATCAATCTGTATACAATGTTCGTATTGCCGGACAAGACTATCCTGCCGCTTCCTTAATTAATGACATCAAGGAACTAACACTTGATTTGTTTTATAGTGCTCAAAATACACAGTTCCCTGATCGTTATGAGGTGAAGGGATCTGTAGCCAGTACTAAGTTGCGAGAGTTTATGTTAGCGTTTAATAATGAATTGCAACAAGTGTTTGTGCTTCGCCAGCAAACCGATAGTTTATTAAAACTTTCGGCTGCGTCTGATAGTTTAGTGCTGATCGAGGAAGAAAAGCTAGAAGAAAAAAGAAAAAGTCTTCGCGCGCTCACCGATAAATTTACACAGGACACAGAGTTTCCCGCCTTGACCATGATGATTCTGGGCTATTACCAAAGCACGGCAGGAAATCCTGTATTTGGTTTACAGGGATATAATGATGAGGAGGTAACTGCGGTGGTTAATAAGTTGTCAGAAGCACACCCCTCACACCAGGGGCTTGTTACCTTGAAGTCTATTATTGCTGTAAAACAACCGGAGGCTAGTCTATCTACTATGGTAGGGCAAACTGCTCCAGAATTCAGTTTGCCAGATTACAAAGGGCAACTGGTTAGTTTGAGTTCTTACCGAGGAAAATATGTGCTGGTTGATTTTTGGGCTAGCTGGTGCGTGCCCTGTCGTCAGGAGAATCCAAATGTAGTGGAGGCCTTTACAAAATTCAAGAATAGAAATTTTACAATACTTGGTGTTTCCCTGGATGAACCAGATGGTAAGGAGGCATGGACAAAGGCGGTGATGCAAGACAAATTAATCTGGATGCAGCTCAGTGATTTGAAAGGATGGAACAGTGAGGTAGTTCACTTATATGGAATTCAAGGAATTCCTTTCAACGTATTGGTAGATCCTCAGGGAAAAATAATTGCACAATCCCTACGCGGATCTCAATTAGCCACTACGTTGGACCAAGTGCTTCCTAAATAATTATTACTTCGTAGTTTTTTTCCAGCTTTGATAGTCCACCTTGCGGTTTGGTTTTTGTACCCGAGGCTTACGTAGTGGTGTACACCGTTTCAATTCTTTTTCGCATTGTGCAGGTAATACCTGGTATAGAGAAGTTCCTTTAGTTTTCCAGTCCAGCATTTCATCACTTACGGTACGGATTATTTTGCCAGGATTTCCCACCACCATACTACGAGGAGGAATTTGTTCGCCTTCTTTGATCATGGTGAGTGCACCAATGATCGATTCATCGCCAATTACCACATGATCCATCAACACGCTATTCATGCCTATCAAACAATTGCGACCCACCGTAGCCCCATGAATCACGGCTCCATGTCCAATATGAGCTCCTTCTTTGAGTAAAACTGTGAGACCCGGAAACATATGAACGGTACAATTCTCTTGTACGTTGCATCCGTCTTCTAACACAATAGCACCCCAGTCTCCTCGGAGAGCTGCCCCGGGTCCAATATAGCAATTCTTACCAATGGTAACATTGCCGGTGACTACCGCCGACGGATGTACAAAAGAACTACGATCTACCACAGGACGAATGCCATTAAATTCAAAATACATAGTCCAAGAATTTAAATCAGCGTTTTTTGTGTGCGATAGCAAAGCCCTTTGAACTGTGCTACTAATTTTTGATCCTGATTATGAATAGCTATTTGATAGAGCCCTGTACTTGTTCCGTTATGAAGTTCGGTAGCTTCTGCCGTTAACACATCATTTACTTGCACTGGTCTGGTGAAGTTGATAGAGGTATCAAGTGCTACCGATAGATTATTACGATTGTTGCAGGCAAAGGCAAATGCACTGTCTGCTAGGGAAAAAGTAACACCCCCGTGAATGATGCCAAATCCATTCACCATTTCTGGACGAATGGTCATACGAATACGACTGTATCCTTCTTTGATCTCCAGTACTTCGATGCCCATCCACTGTGAAAAACGATCTTCACTCATCATTTTTTGTACCACCTCGTTGGCTAATTTATCTTGTGTAGTTGACATGGTAACTTATTTTCCTTTGAAGACGGGTTTTCTTTTTTCTAAAAAGGATTGTACGCCTTCTTTAAAATCGGCCGTGGCGGCCGCACGTTGTTGTAATTGGCCTTCCACATCCAATTGTTGCGCCAAGTTATTGGTGACGCTAGCGCGTAATTGTTCTTTGATGAGACCCAATGCTACCGTAGGCATAGCGGCTAAGATTCTTGCTGTAACTTGTACTTCTTGTAGCAAAGAATCGTCTTCTGCCGCTTTCCAGATCATGCCCATTTTTTCAGCTTCCTCTCCATTCACTTTATCTGCCAACATCATTAATCCAGCTGCACGTTGTAATCCTACTAAGCGGGGAAGAAAATAGCTACCTCCTGTGTCGGGTACTAATCCTATTTTAGAAAAAGCCTGAATGAATTGAGCTGATTTACCGGCAATCACCAGATCGCAGCAGAGCGCTAAATTGGCTCCTGCACCAGCGGCTACTCCATGCACTGCCGCTACTACCGGTTTTGGTAAATGACTAATACGAGTAACAATAGGATTATAATGCTCTTGAATGATTTTTTCTATAGAAGGTCCGTTGGGGTCAATAGCTTCTGTCAGATCCTGTCCGGAACAAAAAGCTTTACCAGCTCCACTTAATATGACTGCACGTATTTCGTCTGCTTTACATTTATCTAAGGTTGCCTGTAGTTCCAACGACATTTCTCTAGTAAATGCATTGAATTTTTCAGGACGATGTAAAGTGATATGCGCAATCTGTTCCTTTACTTCAAAAAGAATCAAGGCCATAAAATATTTTTTATAAAGTTAGGTATCGAAAGCTAGTGACACTTGAAATAATCAAAGGGCTCCCCACATTCTTTGCACTGCAGTAAAGATTTACAGGCAGTGCTTCCAAATTCACTTATCAGTTTCGTATGATCACTTCCACATTGTGGACAAGGAATTCCATCAGCGGGAATCGTAAATCTTTTGGTGGGGGGAGCGATTCCATATTCCAGTAATTTCTTTTTTCCTTCCTCACTCATCCAGTCGGTGGTCCACGCTGGGCTAATACTATGTTGTACAGTTACCTGTTTGTACCCGTGCGATAATAATTCCATTTTAATCATCGAGGCCATCATATCCATAGCAGGGCAGCCGGTATAGGTAGCCGTGATGGTGACAGTAACAATTCCTTTTTGAGCAGGGGGACTATTTACTTCAATATTTCTGATGACTCCCAGGTCTGTAAGCGATAGCACCGGGATCTCAGGATCAGTTAACTGATTCATCAGTTGCCAGCATTGCGCTTCTTCTTCAGATCGTGGTGGGATAGTCGTCATGAATTACTTACCATTCAGCGTTGGGGTAGGCTCTTTGTATGTACTGCATCTCTGCCAGCAAGGGGCCTAATTCCTCTGTATGTATTCCTTGTTTGCCACCGGTATGCATGAACGCATTTTGCAGCGCGTCTAGAGAGAGGGTAGCTTCGATTAGCACTGTATTCACCGCATTTATCCAGCGCGAATGCAAAATTGTGAGGTCTATACCCTGGGCTATTTCATATTCCGCGGCTTTAAAAAGTTCACCAGTATAAGGCCATAAGGCTTCCAACGATTCTTTGATTCGTTGATGACTTTCTTCGGTACCATCTCCCAGTCGAACCACCCACTCTCCGCTCCAGCGGCAATGATAGTTTACCTCTTTTAATGATTTAACAGCAATGGCTGATAAAGTAGGGTTAGCATGATACTGTAATTCATTGAAGAGCTCACGTTGAAAAGAACTAATGAAAAATTGTCGAAGAATGGTTTGAGACCAGTCGCCGTTGGGGCATTCCGCCAATAAACAATTTTTAAATTCACGCTCTCCTCTTAAATAAGCCAAGCTGTCTTCGGTAGCGCCTTCTCCTTTCAACGTGGCGGCGTATTGATAAAAACTACGCGCTTGTCCCACCAAGTCAAGGGTAATATTCGTAATGGCGATATCCTGTTCCAGTATCGGACCGTGTCCACACCAAGCCCCATTACGTTGTGCCAGCACTAGCGCACTGTCAGCCAGGTATAAAGTATAATCAAATAGAGAGGAGTTCATGAAGTAGTGTTACATGTGATTCACTTCATCAGGCAACTGATAGAATGTGGGATGACGATAAATTTTATCCGTAGCAGGCTCATATAGTTCGTCTGCATTAGCCGGATTAGAGGCAGTAATATGACGGCTTTCCACTACCCAGATGCTCACTCCCTCCATACGACGGGTGTATACATCCCTGGCATTTTCAATGGCCATTTGCGCATCTGCCGCATGAAGACTTCCCACATGTTTGTGGTCGAGTCCTTGTTTACTGCGAATAAAAACTTCCCACAAAGGCCAATCAGTTGGACTAGTTTCTTTTTGTTCAATAACTGTTCCTCCTGCTTTATCTTCAGGGATATCTCCGTAGTAGAATTTTTTGATGTATTGCATAGAAAACAATTAATGATTATGCGGCTTTTTGTTTGGCAGCTTTTTTTGCAGCGTGGGCGGCGGCGGCTTCACGCACCCAGCGTCCGTCTTCCCAAGCTTTACGACGAGCCTCTATTCGTTGTTTATTACAGGGGCCATTCCCCTTTACTACTTGCCAGAACTCCTCCCAGTCAATAGAACCAAAGTCGTAATGCTTGCGTTCTTCATTCCAGCGCAGGTCTTTATCGGGTAAGGTCATGCCTAATATTTTTATTTGCTCAGCAATCATATCTACAAACTGCTGGCGTAACTCATCATTAGACTTTCGCTTGATTTTCCATTTCATGCTCATGTCGCTATTGGTGCTTTCGCTGTCGCGAGGGCCAAACATCATCAGTGCAGGCCACCACCATCTATTGATGGCATCCTGACATAAGGCACGCTGTTCGGGTGTTCCTTTTGAGAGGATCAATAAGGATTCAAATCCTTGACGTTGATGAAAACTTTCTTCTTTGCAAATCCGCACCATCGCTCTTGCATAAGGTCCGTAAGAAGTACGGGTGAGCATTACCTGGTTCATAATCGCTGCACCATCCACCAGCCATCCAACAGCGCCTATATCTGCCCAGGTAAGGGTAGGATAGTTGAAGATGGAAGAATATTTTGCTTTGCCACTATGCAAGTCATTGATCATTTCTTCACGGCATTGTCCCAGCGTTTCGGCCGCGGAATATAAGTAAAGACCGTGTCCGGCTTCGTCCTGCACTTTTGCTAATAAAATCGCTTTGCGTTTCAAAGAAGGAGCTCTTCCAATCCAATTCCCTTCGGGTAGCATGCCTACAATTTCACTGTGCGCATGCTGACTGATTTGACGAAGGTTTGTTTTTCGATACGCCTCCGGCATCCAGTCCTTGGGCTCAATCTTGATTTCGTCGTCGATCTTTTGTTGAAACAGCTTTTCCAGCTCCACTAATTCCATGAGAAAAAAGTTTATACAAAATTATTAAAAACTAACAACTGTTAGGGGTGTAATCCTTAGCTATTTAATATCAAAATCTACCACGATACGAGCGGTTTTTGGATGACTCTGACAGGTAAGGATAAAACCTTGTTCCACCTCTTCCTCTTCCAACCCCCAATGAACGTCCATAATCACTTCGCCTTCTACCAATTTTGCCTTACAGGTACAACACATGCCCCCTTTGCAGGCAAAGGGGAGGTCGGCTCCTTGTTGTAGGGCTGCATCCAAAATTGTTTGATCTTCTTGTAGTGACATCTCGATTTCCAACTGGCGGCCGTCTACTCGTATGCCAACTTGGCTTTTTGCGGAAGTGGCTGAATCAGTAGTACTCTTTTTTGCGTTGCTTTTTTTAGTAGCACTGGTAAATAATTCCAGATGAATCTTTTTTTTATCCAGTCCTTGTTCTTGTAAAAACTCAGCAGCACTTTCAATCATTCCTTGTGGTCCACATAGAAATGCCTCATCTAGTTGATCAAATTGAATCAACTTATGCATAGAGGCTAATTTCTCCGCGTTGATGCGTCCCACGTTTAAAGTACTGTCCGTTTTCTCGCGACTTAGTACATGAATGATGCGGAATCGCTCCATATATAAGTTTTTAAGACTCTCCAGGGTCTCGAAAAAAATGATAGATCCGCGATTTTTATTACCATAAATGAGTGTGAACTCACTGGCTGGTTCAGTAGCGAGCGTTGTTTTGATCAGCGATAAGACAGGGGTAATTCCACTCCCAGCGGCAATGGCGAGATATTGTTTTTTCTGATCGGCTTTTAGAAGCGAATTGAATTTTCCTGCGGGCGGCATCACTTCAAGGGTGTCTCCGCTTTTAAGTTCGTTATTGGCATAAGTGGAGAAAACTCCCCCCTCCACTTTTTTTATAGCAACCCGTAGCTCTTCTTCAAGTGGAGAGGAGCATATAGAATAACTACGACGCAGATCTTCTCCATGGATCGTGGTGCGCAGCGTAAGATACTGCCCGGCCTTGTACTGAAAACTTTCTTTTAATTCCTCCGGAACCAGTAATTGTATTGAAACACAATCGGGAGTTTCTTTACGAATCTCGCCGATTTTCAATCGATGAAAATGAACTGACATGGCTAATCGTTTTTACGAAGTCCGCCTATTAAAATGGTAAGAATATTTTCTTCTAACTCTTTAGCGCTGATTTTTCTTTTGCTTCGATGCCAGCTTTCTACGCCTCCAATGGCGTGCAACATGAGTAGTACAGCAGTAGAAGAATCTATGGGTCTTATTTCTTTTTTGGTAATTCCTTCTTCGATTAAGGCTGCGAAACGCTTGCGGTAGTTACGTCGTTGAGTATGAAAGTTAGATAGATAAGGTTCTTCCAAATGTTTCCATTCCCGATCGCTCACGTACACCTGTTCAAAATTATCAACCATTTGATGCACATGAAAGCGAAGTACTTGCTCTAGTTTTTGAATAGAGCTACTATTAGCAGCCTCCACTTTGTCCATATGTAAATTGAAGCTGTTGGCCACTTCAAAACAGATGGCCTCGAGGATTTCATTTTTAGAACGTATATGGTTGTAAAGACTTGCTGCTTCAATTCCGACTGTTTCTGCCAGATCTCGCATGGAGCTGGCCGCGAATCCTCTTTGTCGAAATAGGGTAGCCGCTTTTTGTAGGATGAGTCCCTTCTTGGAGGCCTTCTTGCGGGGTTCCTTTGCCATAGAGAAATGAGTTGGTGGAAAGGTAGTGAATTAATGCTTTTTAAGTAAGCCAAAATTGACCTAGGTTTGCGGCATGGCACTAATAACAGTTGGAACGATGGCCTTTGATGCTATCGAAACACCCTTTGGTAAAACCGATCGTATTGTAGGCGGTTCGGCTACCTATGTGGCGTATGCAGCTAGCAATTTTGTAAAACCCGTCCAGCAAATTTCAATTGTAGGCTATGACTTTCCTACCGAAGAAATGGATGAGCTTCGCTCTCGTGGCGTAGAGTTGGAAGGAGTAGAAATAGTGCCTGACAAACGTTCCTTCTTCTGGAGTGGCCGTTATCATGAAGACATGAATAGTCGCGATACGCTGGTTACTGACCTAAATGTATTGGCGGACTTCGATCCCAAAGTGCCCGCTTCCTATCAAGGGGCGGACTTTTTGATGTTAGGAAACCTTCAACCCAAGATTCAGCTCAATGTAATCCAGGAGTTGACTAAGCGTCCACGATTGATCGTAATGGACACGATGAACTTTTGGATGGAGTCTGCCATGAACGACCTGAAGATTGTTTTGCGCTATGTAGATATGCTGATGGTCAATGACGCGGAAGCACGTCAGTTATCTGGTCAATATTCATTAGTAAAAGCTGCCCGTACTATTATGGACATGGGTCCTAAATATCTCATTATTAAGAAGGGTTAACACGGCGCTATGTTATTCCATGGAGACAATGTGTTTTATGCGCCTGCGCTTCCTCTCGAAGATGTATTTGATCCCACAGGGGCCGGCGATACCTTTGCCGGAGGCTTTATGGGGTACATGGCCAGCACCGGTGATGTTTCTTTCGAAAACATGAAAAGAGGAATCATTGCAGGTTCTGCCCTAGCAAGCTTTTGCGTAGAGAAATTTGGTCCAACTCGACTCAAAGAAATCACACAATCTGATATTAATGATAGAATTCAACAGTTCAAGAACCTGGTGAATTTTGATATTGAACTCAGCTAATTATTTTCTGGCAAAAGAATAACCAAATTTTAGTCCAAACCAAATGGGCCAAAATCCATTTTGGTTAAACTGAGGAGTAACCGCTATTCCCCAAGTGATGCCTCCATTTGATGGCTGTCTTCTATATCCCATGGTCATATGTCCAAATACAGAATTCATCTTATCGATGGTGAGTCCGGCTACGTCTACAGGATAAGGATCATAGTATCCTCCCATCCAGCCCCAGTCATAGGTGTCTTCATAATGTAAGAATGTGGCGCCTACTCCTAATTCAAAAAAATGTTTGTTGTCTTTGGTTAATAGCCAATTGGCGCCAACGGGCAGTGTAAATACTTTTTCAAAACTCCCGGTAAAGCCACCCACTCCCACTTTGAACCCAGGTCCGTCGGTAGATTTTCTAAATCGGGACTCGTAGGTAGCATTGAAGGCAATACCATTACCACCTAACTCTACATATACATTCTGACGGGGTTTTAATTCGGGAAACTTACTGGGTATTGGCTGTGCAGCAAGGGGAAAACTCAAGACGCTATATAAAATAACTGCAACAAGCAGGAAGATTTTTTTCATACAATTAGTTTTTAACCAGACCCTCGCAAGATAAAGTATGCTGCTTGTAATTGTAGCGACCCCTGTTAATCAAATTAAAAATTCCGGGCAATGATTACCGGCATTCGCGAAATCTGTTTTTTACCATCCAATCCAAATTGTTGAATCACTATTATATAGATTCCGGGAGGACAAGCTCTTTCTCGATCATCCAATCCATTCCAGTTCCAATTGCCAGCGTTGGCAAGAGTAGCTCTTGGCACCAATAGTTTTACCAGTAGTCCTTCTTCATTAAGAATAGACACGGTGGCTACTTGTCCCGGGCTGGTAACTTGGTAAGCAATAGTGCATAGATCATCTTTGCCATCCATATCTGGAGAGAAAATTTTTGGATGCACGTGATAAGCAGCATTGCCTACACCTTCTTCAGTTTGTTGCGAATTTTTTCTTCCAGGCGTTGCAAAGCCCTCTGTAGAGGCAGCACTATGCCAATTATTTTTGTTCTGTGTAGGCGCGTCCGCACGCAGTCGTTCGAGGGAAACTCCTTCTTTGCTCTCCAATAGCGGAAAATGCCAGTCTTCATTGTAGTTTAATTCATCCAGTATGTTTCCATGTATATTCAGCATTACCAGATTTCCCTTTGCATCAGGAAGTGAAGGAAGGTTTTTTATTCTTACAACTGTTTCCTCATCTTGAACAAGGTATTCTCGTTGTAAAGCATCTATATCTTCAGTAAACACTTTGTATGCTCCTGGAAAAATCAATAAAGGTTCTTCTGACAAACGAATAGGCGTATTTAAAACCCCACTTAATTGTCGATTAGTGAATAGGATTGTGGAGAGGTCTATTATTCGTTGGCTATTATTGTAGCATTCCACAAAATCAACTCCCGAGGAACGCGGATTAAACAAAATTTCATTGAGAATCCAATCTCCTTTTTGAGGGAGAGAAGCCCAACCTGTTCGAAGGGTTTGTGTAGCGGCTATCGAAGCACCCTTACAATCCTGGATATTTTCCATACGTAAAAAAAGAACACTGTCTTTTTGAAATGAGCCCTCTGTGGTCAATATGATTTTTTGAAATAAAGGCGGCACTGCTACGACGCTTTTTATTATTAAATTCTGATCAGTAAAACCATAATTCAGTAGATGGGTAGCTACACTGCTATCTAGCGTTTTATTGAATACAAGCACAAGATGGGTACTATCTGTAACGTAACCATGTAGTGTCAAAGGGAGACTAGGATCTTGCCAGCTAGTTTCGCTCACTGTATTTGGTTTACCCGGTGAGCCTCCTTTATTGTCTATACTGGCTTTCCAGTTATCTTTTCCCCAACAAGGAAATTGAGGGTTGATCATTTCGAGCGTCCATCCTCCTTCCATTTTCCAGCTATTCTTATACCAGCTGGTTTCATAAGCAACAGCATGAATGGTTTGCCCGATCGAGTTGCGGAGAACTAAGGTTTCACCATTATTATCAAGGTTAGGAAAAGAACTTACTCCCACCACATTTCCATAGCTGCGCATAGCATTTACGGCAGTGTTACTACAAACAATCAACAGGCTATCTGGCGCTAGCCAATAAGAAGGTAATGGCCCGGAAACTCCACTGCCATCCGCTAGTCGCCAGTTTTGCAGTTGTAACGGCGCCCGGCTATTGTTTTTAATTTCGATCCATTCATAATTAGGCAGACCCACTGAAGGACTAGGATCGGCCATGATCTCCTGGATAATTACACTATGATGTGGTTGTGCAGTCAGTGCTGTAAACACCAGTTGCAATGCCCATAAGGTCATCCCTTGCTTAAATCGTATCACGGGTAAAAAATAGTAGGTACCCATATCGCTCTTCAAGGATTTATTTCGTTTTTTTTCTTCGATTGTTTGAGAAAAGAACCTGGGGGTATTACTTTCGCAGCTAAAAAAACAACTATGAAAGTTGCAGTAGTGGGTGCTACCGGGCTAGTAGGTACAAAAATGTTACAAGTGTTAGCGGAGAGAAAATTTCCAGTCACAGAATTACTTCCTGTGGCCTCCGAAAAATCAGTAGGAAAGGAAATTGTATTTCAGGGTAAACCTTATAAGGTGATGGGTATGCAAACCGCCATTGACAGTAAACCGGCTGTAGCCATTTTCTCTGCCGGCGGAAGCACTTCGCTAGAGTGGGCTCCCAAATTTGCAGCTGCAGGAATCACTGTTATTGATAATTCTTCTGCCTGGCGCATGGATCCCACCAAGCCATTAGTAGTTCCAGAAATCAATGCCCATATTTTAGGACCTGATGATAAGATCATAGCTAATCCTAATTGCTCTACCATTCAAATGGTTGTGGCCTTATATCCTCTTCATCAGCGGTACGGCATTCGTCGAATTGTAGTGAGCACTTATCAGAGTGTTACCGGTACGGGAGTAAAAGCGGTAGAGCAATTGATGGGTGAAAGAAAAAAAGCAGTGCAGCATGCTACCGA
Source organism: Chitinophagaceae bacterium (assembly GCA_049425065.1). Lineage (GTDB taxonomy): Bacteria > Bacteroidota > Bacteroidia > Chitinophagales > Chitinophagaceae > JJ008. Next base: position 11,486 of record JBMSWW010000003.1, on the reverse strand, counting down.
AGAATATCCAATGGCCTATCGTTATCCGATTGATCTGAATGTAATTCCCCAGATTGATGTTTTTCTCGACAACGGATATACCAAAGAGGAAATGAAAATGGTGAAGGAGACTTGCAAGATCATGCAAGATGATTCTATCCGTGTTACGGCCACTACAGTACGTATTCCCGTAATGGGAGGACACAGTGAAAGTGTGAATGTTGAATTTGCTAATGAATTTGACCTAGACGAGGTACGTGCTATACTCAGTAAAGCTCCAGGTGTCGTATTGGTAGACGAACCATTTGCACAACAATATCCGATGCCGATGGAGGCGCATGAAAAAGATGAAGTATTTGTGGGAAGACTACGCAGAGATGAATCACAGCCTTGTACCTTAAATGCATGGATTGTATCCGATAATCTGCGTAAGGGGGCAGCCACCAATGCAATACAAATTGCAGAGTATCTGCAATCCAAAAATTTAATTGGGTAACTAATTATTGACCGATCAATTGCAAGAACTCAGCTTCAGAAATGATGCTGATAGTGCTTATTTTTTTAGCCTTTTCTAATTTGCTACCTGCCTCTTCTCCTGTAACCAGATAGTTGAGTTTAGCGCTAACTCCGCTGAGTATTTGTCCACCTTGGACGCGAACTAACTCTTCTGCATCAGATCGTTTGAGCGTTGGAAGTGTACCGGTAAATAAAAATGTTTTCCCGCTCAGGTTGCCAGTTTCAACGTTCCCTTTTTGCGTATTCACTAACGAGAGTCCCAGCTGTTCTAGTTGTTGCAACATTCGAATATTATCCGGGTTGCTAAAAAAATGATGAATGCTACCTGCTACTTTCGGACCTACGTCTTCCAATTCTTGTAATTGCTCTTGACTAAAATTAGCGAAGTCAAGTACGTGGGTAATAGCTTGTGCTAAGGTGCGCGCAGTAGTCTCCCCTACAAAACGAATCCCTAATGCATAGATTAGTCGGTGTAAAGGTTGTTGCTTGGAACCTTCAATGGCTTGTTGCAAATTGTCTACTGATTTTTTTCCGTATCCCTCTAGCGTACCAATGGTGGAGAAGTCCAGAGTGTAAATACCAGGAATGTCTTTCAATAAACCTAGCTCATAGAACTTTCGAACATTGGCTTCTCCCATGCCCCGAATGTCCATAGCATCCTTGCTTACAAAATGAATGATTCGTTCTACTACCTGCGCCGAACATTCAATATTGATGCATCGCCATACCGCTTCCTCCTCTTCTTTGAAAAGTTGGCTATTGCAAACCGGACAATGGGTAGGGAAAAGTATTTCTTTCTCGTTGCCAGTTCTGAGGTCTGACAATGATTTTACAATTTGTGGAATTACATCGCCGGCTCTTTCAATCAATACACTGTCTCCAATGCGAAGATCTTTTTCTCGGATATAGTCTTCATTATGTACTGAGATACTAGATACCATCACACCTCCAACCCCTACGGGCTCTAATTTAGCAACAGGCGTAACGGCACCCGTGCGTCCCACTTGAAACTCTACGCCTACTAATTTGGAAGTAGCCTGTCTTGCTTTGAATTTAAAAGCCACCGCCCATCGGGGATGATGCGAGGTCATCCCCATTTTTTCCTGCAGCGCAATATCATTTACTTTAATCACCATCCCGTCAATTTCATAAGGAAGTTCATCACGGGTTTCTTCAAATTCATGGCAATAGCGGATCACCTCCTGAATGCCTTTAAATACTTTTTTCTCGCGCTGCGGACTTCTGAATCCTAAGTCCCACAACAACCCTAAAGAACCTGCATGTGTTTGAAGCGCGATAGGTGATTTATTCTCGTCGTTCAGTGATACATAGCTGATATGATAAACGAATACTTCCAGGTTTCTTTTGGCAACCTCATTGGGGTCTTTCAATCGCAGTGTACCCGTAGCTGCATTTCGGGGATTGGCTAGTGGCGGTAAGCCTTGTTCCATAAGTCCTTCGTTATACCGAAGAAAACTATGCTTGTTCATTAACACTTCACCACGAATCTCAATTTGCTGAATGCCCGCTGCTTCGAATGACGCTGATAAAGGCACCGTCTTAATCTGTTTGATATTGGTGGTAACTTCATCTCCTGCCACTCCGTCTCCGCGCGTCGCCGCGCGAATGAGTAGGTCGTTCTCATAAATCAACGAGATACTACCTCCGTCGAACTTGGGTTCCACACAATATTCGATTTCTTCTTGTCTGGTCAACTCTCTGGCCCTGCGATCAAAGTCTAGTAAGTCTTCTGCATTGTAGGAATTATCCAATGACAACATGGGTACCAAGTGTTGGACCGTAGGAAATTCTTTGGTCAGGCTCTTGGCGACACGCTGTGTAGGCGAGTCTGCCGCAATCAGCGAGGGATTATTGAATTCAATTTTTTCAAGGGCCTTAAATAACTGATCATATTCAAAGTCAGCAAGCAAAGGGTCATTAAGAATATAGTAGCGGTATTCATGAAAGCGCAACGCGCCGCGTAGGGTATCCATCTGTGTGGTTGAAACTCCATGGGGCAAGGAGGCTAACAACTCTTGAGTGCGTGTCTGCCAATCTCTGGTTTGTTCTGGTGAATACATGTGTTCGGTTGGACCATAAAGGTAAGACGGCTACCTATCGAACGAAAATTGGATCATGGATTAATGTGTTTTAAGTACATATTTGTATTTTCGACAAGGATTGCTCTAAAATTTAGCTATATGAAAAGGAATATTGTTCTCCTTTTGTGGGCCCTGTTACTAGGGTCCCCTTTGTTTGCTCAACTTCTTTCTTGGACACCTTTACTGCCCAAGGATAATGATAATATCTCGGTAGTGGTAGACGCTACCAAGGGGAATGCAGGATTAAATAATTACAGTAATGTGACGGATGTATACGTACACACTGGAGTAATCACCAACCTGAGTACCTCTAATTCTGATTGGCGTTATGTAAAGTTTGGCTCTCAAAACCCTTGGGGCCAACTGATAACGGGACTGCAAGCCGTTTCGTTGGGCAATAATAAATGGAGATATGATATCAATAATGTGCGGGCTTTTTATGGAGTGCCTGCAGGAGAAACCATTCAGAAGATTGCCATTCTTTTTCGCAGCGGAAATGGCAACCTGAAGCAAACCAATACGGATGGCAGTGATATGTACATTCCTGTGTATGGTGCTGGGCTGAATATTCGATTTACAGAACCTTATTTCCAGCCTACCGCGGTGCCCATTCCGGAGCCCATCAACAAGCAAGTGGGTCAAACAATTGCTGTATCATCAACTGCAAGCAATACAGTAAGTTCTTATCAGCTATTCTATAACGGAACTCTACTACAAACTGCCAATAATGTTACTAGTATTTCAGCAACGCCAACCATATCCGCGCCGGGAGATCAGGTAATTGTAGCAGTTGCTACTGATGGTACAACGACGAAGCGAGACACCTTACGATTTTTTGTGAGCGGCGGAGTGAATGTTGCCGCGCTCCCGGCTGGTGTGAGAGACGGAATTAACTATGAAGCAGGAAATACTTCTGTGGTGTTAGTGCTTTATGCCCCTGGCAAAAACAGAGTATCTGTTATTGGGGATCTGCCCGGTAGTAACTGGCAAGAACAATCTGCCTATGCAATGAACCGTACGCCTGACGGAAACTATTGGTGGTTGCGGGTTAGCGGTTTGACTCCAGGCACGGAATATGCATTTCAATATTTGGTGGACGGTACGCTGCGCGTAGGAGATCCTTATGCAGAAAAAGTGTTGGATCCCTGGAATGATCCATTCATCAGCGCTGCTACTTATCCCAATTTAAAAGCCTACCCCACCGGTCAAACAAGCGGCATTGTAAGTATACTTCAAACTAATGCCCCCGATTACAATTGGACCGTACCCAATTTTACTCGTCCTGATAAAAGAGGACTGATATTGTATGAATTATTACTGCGCGATTTTATAGCGGCACATGACTGGAAAACATTACGCGATACGCTTAGTTATTTACAAAGCCTCGGCGTCAATGCTATTAAATTAATGCCGGTACAAGAATTTGATGGCAATGAAAGTTGGGGGTATAATCCTGCCTTTATGTTTGCTCCGGACAAATACTATGGGCCCAAGAATACACTCAAAGAGTTTATCGATAGTTGTCATGGTCGAGGCATTGCGGTGGTGATGGATATGGTGTTGAACCATACCACTGGTAGCAATCCCTTAGCAGCATTATATTGGAATAGTGCAGCTAGTCGTCCTGCGGCTGATAATCCTTGGTTAAATGAAACGGCACGTCATCCCTTCAATGTATTCAATGATTTTAATCACGAAAGTTTAGCTACTCGTTATTTCAGTAGCCGCGTAATGGAACATTGGTTAAAAGAATACAAAATTGATGGCTATCGATTTGATCTTTCCAAAGGGTTTACACAAAATAACACTGGTACTGATGTGGCTGCCTGGGGACGCTATGATGCCAGTCGGGTAGCCATCTGGAAACGCTACTATGATACGCTACAAGTAAAATCACCAGGCTGCTATGCTATTCTAGAACATTTTGCGGACAATTCAGAAGAAATTGAGTTAGCTAATTATGGAATGTTACTCTGGGGAAATAACACCTATAATTTTCAAGAAGCCGTGATGGGGTTTTTAGGAAATTCAAATTTCAGTGGAAATATTTTCACGGCGCGTGGTTGGTCGCAACCACATTTGGTGGGCTATATGGAAAGCCATGATGAAGAGCGACTCATGTATAAAGCGCTGCAAAGTGGTAATTCCTCAGGGTCGTATAATATAAGAGACTTGAATACCGCACTGAAGCGAATGGAATTAGCAGCAGCATTTGGCATGATGATACCAGGTCCTCGTATGATTTGGCAATTTGGAGAATTGGGCTATGATTATTCTATCAATCATTGTCCCAATGGAACAGTTAGTAATGATTGTCGCACCTCCAATAAGCCGATTCGCTGGGACTATCAAACAATTCCTGCGCGTCAGTCCTTATTCAATGTCTACAGTAAACTGAATCAATTACGTCAGCATCCTTTATATAAAAATAATTTCTATTCCAATCGGATTGTACATTCTTTTAATGGCCCTTTCAAATGGATGCAGTTAACAACTGATACTTCTAATATTCTGGTGTTAGGAAATTTTGATGTGGCTGCTTCTCAGGCCACCATCACTTTCCCTAATAGCGGAGTTTGGTATGACTATATAACCGGAGCTACATTTAACGCAACAGGGTCAGGGCAATCAATATTATTACAGCCGGGCGAGTATAAGGTCTATATCAATAGAAATCTTACAGGAGGAGGAACAGGCGGTGGAGATCCGGTGAATAGTTTTGTGGCAAAAATTCTTCCCAATCTGATCAACAAAACAATAAGTGGAGCAACGGTGGCTGAACTTTATTTACAACTTCCTACGGGTGGTGCAGTACGTGCCGATTTATTTAATTCGTCGGGACAACGTATCAGCCTGTTGCATAATGGAACCTTAAGTTCCGGAACTCATCGTATATTGTTTGATACCAAATTATCTGGGTTGGCGCCGGGCATGTATTTCGTTTCGTTAGCAGCCCCAGGAGGAGCCCAAACCTTGAAAAAAACCATTCAATAATTTGATTGCAATGCCAGAAAGAATTATCCATGCGTTGAAAAATGCAGAGACGGAGAAAACCAGTCACCAAGAATATTTTAATATCGCAGTTTCGGTGGACTGTGTCATTTTAGGCTATGACAATAAAGAATTAAAAGTGTTATTGATCAAGTCTGACTTAGAAGAGTTCAAAGGATTGTATTCTTTATTGGGAGACTTGGTACGTCCTGATGAAGACCTGGATCAAGCTTCCTATAGAGTATTGCGGGAGAGAACGGGTATGGAAGATGTATATCTGGAACAAGTACAAACTTTTGGAAAAGTAAAACGTCATCCTTCCGGACGCGTAATTACCACGGCATATTATTCATTGATTGATATCAGTCATCATCAATTGAAACTTGACAATAACGAGTTGCATTGGCATCCTATTAGGAAAGTTGGGAAACTGGCGTTTGACCATCGAGAAATTCTTGATACCTGTTTGGCCCGCCTTCGTCAGCAATCCATGGAGCAACCCGTGTTATTTAATCTTTTGCCGGATAAATTCTCTTTGCGACAGTTGCAAGAAGTTTTTGAAGCAGTGTTGGGCACGGAATTGGATCGAAGAAATTTCCGTAAAAAGCTGACAATCAAGGACTGGCTAGTAGATCTCAAGGAGATGGAACAAGATAAACCACATCGTCCGGGCAAACTTTACAAATTGGAGCCTAGTCTGAAGAGGAAGTTGAGAAAAGTTCATTAATTATTTCAATAAAATATTGATAATCAACAAGTAGGATTTCTTTTTCTTTGAAGCAGCTAGAAAGCCTATTCGGTTGTCTTTTTTTTTTGAATTTTTTTTGAAAAGTCAAAATAGGTGTAATATTGTGTGTTTACTACACATTAATGCCGTGTAGAATTTTTTGATTGCTTAACCAGTTAATGATTGCTTATGTCATTATTTAAAGTGTCGAGGGCTTTAGGCCTAATCGTGCTTACCCTTGTTGCGCAAATTTCTTTTGCGCAGGACAAAGTGATTACCGGAAAAGTTTCTGATGCCAACGGAGCCCCACTCAGTGGAGTGAGTGTGCTTGTAAAAGATGGTACGCAAGGAACTCAAACCGACAATGGCGGTTTGTTCCGAATCACAGTTCCAACCTCTGTAAATGTTCTAGTGTTTTCTTCTGTTGGATTCACTGCTCAGGAAGTATCCATACAAGGACTTACTGCGGTGAATGTTTCATTAGCAAGCGCATCTTCATCTATGGGTGATGTGGTAGTAGTTGCTTATGGTACTCGTCGTAAGACAGATCTTACCGGATCTGTGACTGCTATTGGTACTAAAGATTTCCAAAAAGGAAATATCAACTCTGCTGAGCAGTTACTGGTGGGTAAAGTAGCCGGTCTTTCCGTAACAACGGGAGGCGGTGCTGCTGGTGGCGGTAGCCGTATCCGAATTCGTGGCGGTGCTTCCCTGAATGCTAGTAATGAACCTTTATTGGTAGTCGACGGAGTGCCTGTAGATGGAAATGGCGTAGCGGGTTCTGCTAATTTATTGAACACCATCAACCCTAACGATATCGAATCAATGACTATTTTGAAAGATGCCTCTGCAACGGCTCTTTATGGTTCACGTGCGTCAAACGGTGTTATCATCGTGACTACAAAGAAGGGAACAAAAGGTAAACTTCGTTTCAATTTCAATAACACTACCTCAGTGGGTATGGTTACTGATTATGTGGACGTGTTAACTGCCGATGAGATTCGTGATATTGTCACTAAAGATGCTGCCAACACAGGAAGCAATACCTACAAGGATATGTTGGGTACTGCTAACACAGAGTGGCAGAAAGAGATCTATCAGGCGGCTATCGGTGTTGATAACACCATCAGTGCTTCTGGTAGTTTAGGAAATATCCCCTTCCGTGCTTCTGTAGGATACCTCAATCAAAATGGTATTTTAAAGACGAATAATTTCAGTCGTATTTCTACGGCCATCAACCTTTCTCCAAAGTTGTTAGATGATAATCTCTCTCTTAATGTCTCTGTGAAAGCTTCTCAGACAAAGAATCGCTTTGCAAATGAGGGGGCTATTGGGAATGCTGTAAGTTTTGATCCCACACAACCTGTGATGAGTGGTAATAATAACTGGGGTGGTTATTATGAATGGTTGAACGGATCGGTGCCTAATGATCTTTCTAATCGTAACCCGGTTAGTTTGTTGATGCTTCGCGACAACCGTTCTACTGTGAATCGTATGATCGGAAATGTGCAAGCTGAATATAAGTTACCCTTCTTCCCTGATTTGAAATTACAAGCGAACATAGGAATGGACGTTGCTTCAGGAAGCGGGAATGATAATGTTGATTCTACCTCTCCTACCAACTATAGAAGTGGGGGACGTCGCGCTTATTATGAGCAGCAAAAAATCAACCAGCTGGCTGATTTGGGCTTGTTCTATTCAAAAGATATTAAGAGTATCAAGAGCAAGATTGATGTATTGTTCACACATAGCTATCAGTCTTTCCTCACTAAGGTTTCTAACTTCCCTGCTCTTAGTTATCGTGCTGTGTTTGATCCAGCAAATCCTGCAAAGAAAGATACTATCATCGGGTCAGAACCCGTTTTCTTAACGGATCGTCCTGAGTATCGCTTGGAATCTTACCTAGGTCGAATCAACTACTCTTTTATGGATAAATACTTGTTGACAGCTTCACTTCGTAGTGATGCGAGCTCCAAGTTGAATCCTAACGATCGTATTGGATACTTCCCTTCCTTAGCTGCTGCTTGGAAAGTGAAAGAAGACTTCTTTAAAAACACTAAAGCTGTCTCTGAGTTGAAAGCTCGCGCCAGCTGGGGTATCACCGGACAGCAGGATGGTATTGATTATTATTCTTATCTGCCTCGCTATTCTCTTAGTAACAATACGGCCATGCAACAGTTTGGGAACACTTGGGTTAACTACCAGCGTCCTGCTGGTTATGATCCAAGTATTCGTTGGGAAACTACCACAACCACTAACGTTGGTTTAGACTTTGGATTCTTCCAGAATCGTATTAGTGGTACTGTTGATTATTACAGCCGTAAAACAAAAGATTTGTTGGCGAACGTAGCGGTTGCTTCCGGAGCCAACTTTGTGAATGAGATTGTAACAAACGTAGGTAATATTGAAAGTGAAGGTTTTGAAGTCACCTTGAATTTGGTGCCCATCCGCAACCAAAAAGTAACCTGGGATCTTTCTTTCAACTATTCTTACAATAAAGCGACTATTACTAATTTGCTTCGTAACCCCGATCCTAAATTCAAAGGACAAGAAGTTACCGGAATCGGTGGGGGTACCGGTAATACCATTGGTATTCATGCGGTGGGTGCTGCGCCTAACAGCTTCTATATGTTGAAGCAGATCTATGATCAGTTTGGCAAACCTATTGAAGGTTTATTTGAGGACACGAATCGTGATGGTATCATTAATAATGATGATCGACAGGTGAGTCAAAAGCCAGCTGCTGATGTGTTACTTGGCTTCAGCACTGCTTTGACCATTCAAAAATTCACCATGAGTTTAGCAGGACATGGAATGATCGGCAACTACCTCTATAATAATGTGAATTCGAACAATGCGGTAATGCGTGCCATCAAGAATCCTGTTCGCTTCATTGGAAATGCTACTCGCGATGTGTTTAGTTCTGGCTTTGTAAACAATTGGTATTTGTCTGACTACTATTTGGACAATGCCTCTTTCTTCCGAATGGACAACATCAACTTTGCTTACAACGCTGGACGTGTATTTAATGATAAAGCTTCATTGCGCATCAATGCCAGCATTCAGAATGTTTTCGTGATCACTAAGTACAATGGACTGGATCCTGAAAACGCCGGAGACGGTGGTGTAGACGGTAATATCTACCCAAGACCTCGCGTATATTCTCTTGGATTCAATCTTGATTTCTAATTAAAAAAATCAACGTATCATGAAAAATATATCAATTAAAAACATTCTCCTTCTGGGCCTGGTGGTGCTGCTCAGCTCCTGCTCCAAAAAGCTGGATCTGTTTCCGCAGAATGACTTAACCTCTGAAGATGTATATTCCACAGCGGCTGGTTACAAGCAAGTGCTCGCAAAGATTTATGGTGGATTAGCTACTACAGGTAATAGTGGTCCTGCTGGTGCATCTGATATCCAGGGACTAGATGAGGGTTCTCAATCTCCTTTCTTGCGCGGTTTCTTTAACTGTCAGGAACTTCCTACCGAAGAAGCGGTGGTAGCTTGGAATGACCAAACTATCAAAGACTTTCATAACATGAGTTGGTCTAGTGCAGACCCGTTCTTAAAAGGTATGTATGCACGCCCCATCTATAATATCATGGTAGCTAACGAGTATCTCCGTGAGTCTACTGATGAAAAACTCTCTGCTCGTAAAATTAGTGGAGCTGATGCCACAGAAATTAAAGCTACTCGTGCAGAGGCTCGTTTCTTGCGTGCCTTCAATTACTGGGTAATGATGGATCTGTTTGGTCGCTCTACATTTATTACGGAAGCAAATGGTGTTGGTACTAATTTACCGGGTGAAAAATCTCGCGGCGAATTATTCCAGTACATCGAGAATGAATTAAAAGCGCTGGATACTTTATTACAACCTGCACGCACTATAGAATATGGTCGCGTGGATCGTGGAGCTGCTTGGGCATTGATGGCTCGTATGTATCTGAATGCAGGGGTTTACACAGGTACCACGCGTTATACCGATGCCATTACTTATGCGCAGAAAGTAATTACTGCAGGATATTCCCTACATACTAACTACCGTGAATTATTCATGGCAGACAATCATAAGCATACCAATGAGATTATCTATGCTATTACTTGTGATGGCTTAAAAGCTCGTTCTTATGGTAATACTACTTTCTTTATCCATGCTGCAGCGGGTGGGGACTATACTGACTTTGGTACGAGTGAGGGTTGGTTTGGTTATCGCGCTACAAAAGGGTTAGCGGATAAGTTTACTGACCTGACGGGTGCTACAGATAAGCGCGCTATGTTCACTACCTCTTTGTATGGTACAAGTCCCTCTCAAATGGCCATCAACGACATTGCTGATTTTAGCAATGGGCTGCATGTAAATAAGTGGAGAAATATTCGCTCAGACGGACAGGCGGTATCAGATGCTACAAAATATTGGTCTGATATTGATTTCCCTGTTTTCCGTTTAGCAGAGATGTACCTAATCTATGCGGAGGCCGTATTGCGTGGAGGTACAGGTGGGGACCAGACTACTGCATTAGGGTATATCAATCAAATTCGTCAGCGTGCTCATTCCGGTAATACTTCTGCCAATATTACTGCAGGATCTCTGAACCTTGATTTTGTGCTGGATGAAAGAGCTCGTGAATTGTACTGGGAAGGACATCGCCGTACAGATTTGATCCGTTACGGACTTTTAACTACAGGTACTTATCTATGGCCTTGGAAAGGAGGCATTGCCTCTGGTACTGCGGTTGACAACAAATACAATTTATTCCCAGTGCCAGCGTCCAATCTTACCTCTAACCCTAATCTTACTCAAAACCCCGGCTATTAATCAGTTTAAAATTGACAGCTATGAAATATTTAGTAAATCTCATACTCGGATCCTTTCTCCTCGTAGGATTAGCTTCCTGCGAAAAGGAGGAGAACAAGATCTATTATGAAAGAGGTACGGCTCCTGTATTGAGCACCACTAACTCAGGACCGCTGGTACTTCTAAAAGATAATAAAGATCAGGTTGGGCTGGTACTTAACTGGACAAACCCCAACTATTTCTTCAGTACAGGTATCAGTTCGCAAGATGTGAACTACTTGGTACAGGTAGATAAAGCTGGCAATAATTTTGCTGGTGCACTGAAGCAAGAAATTGCCATCGCAAAAGATTTGGGTGTACGTTGGACGGTGAAGGA
>JBMSWW010000002.1:0-35908 GCA_049425065.1 Chitinophagaceae bacterium | reverse complement strand
TTATCGTTCTTATAAATCTGGCGATAAAATAGGCGCTGGACTTTCTGGCGCTACAGGGCATTACCGGTGCTGGTATTCAACAAAGAAGCTTAGCCATGGCCAACGGGGCCAATTTAGCTTATCCCAAAAAAGTATTTGAGGATGTGGAGGGATATAGAGGAGTGAATGCACTAGCTTCTGGCGATGATTTTTTTCTGGTGCAGAAAATTACTATTCGATACCCCAATAAAATCATCTACGTAAAGTCGCGCAAAGCGATTGTACAAACAGCGGCCCTCGCGAATTGGAAAGAGTTTTTTCAGCAACGTATACGGTGGGCCAGCAAGTCGACACAGTATAAAGAAGTACGTATTACTGCCGTGCTGACACTAGTATGGTTATATAACTTGTTTTTTTTATTGATATTTTTCGGGGGACTAATGAACCCTCAATTTATGCTCGTCTTTTTAGCAGCCTGGATATTAAAAACAGGGGTGGAGTGGCCCTTTATGAAATCAGTAGCTCAATTTTTCCAAATTCCAATCACGAAAAGAAGCTTCTTTAACTTTCAACCTCTTCATATTCTTTATACAGTGGTCACTGGCGTATTGGGCTTGTTTGGACCCTATCAATGGAAGGGCAGAAAAGTTAAATAACAGCGAAATACGCCATCAAATTCAATAGTTTTGTAGCACAACAAGTAACTGGTTAATGTTAGTTAGAAAATTTTTGTTACTACTTTTTTTAACAGGAGTCGGATTAGCAGAAAGCCATGCACAAGATGCCGCCATTAAAAAAATGCAACTGGAATCACTGCGCCAAGTAAAAAAATATGTTCCAGATTCTTTGATCAAAAAATGGAAATCAGGAGGCAATTACACACTCACTATTGGGCAAGGTAGCTTAAGCAATTGGGCGGCGGGGGGTGATCAATTCTCCTTTACCCTTAATACCATTTTGCAACTCTACTCCTATTATCGTAAAGGACGTAATAGCTGGGATAACACCTTGGATATTTTCTTCGGCTATATCAACACTACTTCGCTGGGAAGTCGAAAAAATGACGACCGTTTTGATTTGATCTCCAAATATGGTTACTCCTTGAATAAGAAGTTAAATCTGGCTACGCTGGTCAATGTTCGTTCACAGTTCATCCGAGGATATACCTATCCCAATAATGTGAAAACTTTCGCCTCTACCTTCATGGCGCCAGGCTACCTTATTTTTAGTCAGGGACTTGATTTTAAACCCCGTAAAAATTTATCCATCTTCTTTTCTCCTATTACTGCACGTTGGGTAATTGTGGCGAATAAAGCACTATCGGATCGTGGAGAATATGGAGTAAAAAAAGGAACTAACAGTATTGGTCAGTTTGGTGCTTTTGGTACGATAACTTATGAAAAGGCTTTTTCAAAAAAAGTATTGTATAAATCAAGGCTAGATCTCTTCTCCAACTACCAAACTAAACCGCAAAACGTGGATCTATTCATGACGAATGTATTAACCACAAAAATTGGGAAGAACCTTGCCTTCAACTGGAACGTTGACTTTGTATACGATGATGATGTTCGTTTGTTTGGCCCTACAAAAAATGCTCCTGGCTTACAGGTCAAATCAATTATTGGTATTGGCTTGCAAGTAAAATTTTAGTATGGGACAAAAAAAACTGATTCGATTTGCAGAGCTGAAAGAATTCTCCAACGTTAAAGAATTTCCTACCGACATTTCCGGTCTTTGGCATGAATTTTTTGGGAATCGTAATCCAATTACACTGGAACTCGCTTGCGGAAAAGGTGAATATACCTTGGGCTTAGCCCGACTGCATCCCACACGTAATTTTTTAGGAGTTGATATCAAAGGAAATAGAATCTGGGTGGGTGCTAAAAAAGCCCTCACTCAAAATCTCTCCAATGCAGGGTTTTTACGCACGCAGATTGAACAGTTGCCCGCTTATTTTTCCCCGGGAGAAGTAAGCGAAATCTGGATCACCTTCCCTGATCCACAACTACGTTTTTCCAAAGCCAAGAAAAGACTTACGCACCCTATATTTCTTCGTAAATATCAAGAATTATTAGTGCCCGGTGGGCGCATTCATTTAAAAACAGATAGTCCAGATCTATATCGCTTTACAAAATTGGTCACCGATTTTTATCAATGTACGGTGCATAGTTCCAGCGATGATGTGTATGGCTATACGCCAGTTGCCGAAGAGCTTCAATTAAAAACGCATTACGAATCATTAGATATAGCCGGCAGTAAAAAAATTCACTACTGCTGCTTTTCACTTCCCAACATAGTAGGCAACAAGGAAAAAGATAGTCAATTCAACCATTTATTAGCGCAAGTAGAAGGTCTCTTATGAAAAAAGTGCTACCCTCCGGCGCTGCAGAAAATGATTTCTTCAATCAAGTGTGGGAGTTAGTGCGCCAAATTCCAAAAGGACGAGTAAGTTCTTATGGAGCCATTGCAGCAGCTTTAGGACTACGCTCTGGTGCTCGTATGGTAGGATGGGCCATGAATAGTAGTCATCAGGTATATCCTCCGGTTCCAGCACATCGCGTAGTAAATCGAAAGGGGCACCTCTCGGGCAAAAATCATTTTGCTACGTCTACACAAATGCAAGAATTATTGGAAAAAGAAGGCCTACAAATTATCAATGATCAAATCATTGACTTTTACAAACACTTTTGGGACCCCTTGAAAGAATTATAATAATCAGCTATAGTAGGGGCTAATCATCCAATACACAATAACTCCGGTTACCGCTACATAGAACCAAATAGGCCAGGTGATCTTAGCCAACTTTCTATGAGCAGGCCATTCCCCGATCAATCCTCTGTAGGCTGTAAATAAAATAAACGGCAGAATCATACCTGCCAGCGGAATATGAGTAAATAAGATGATATAATAGACAGTACGAATAGTTCCCTCTCCCGCAAACTTTGTTTCACCCGCTAGTAAATGATGGGCAATATAACTCAGCAGAAATAACACAGATAGCAATAACGCTGTCATCATCAAATTACGGTGCCAACTATAGCGACGTATTTTGATAGACACCAAGGCTGCTACGAGTGTAAAAGCAACGGTTGCATTAATACAGGCATTGATAAATGCAAATACATGTACATCAAACCCCAAATCAACTTCAATCTTTATTCGACCAAGAAGTATCACGGCAGCAAATACCACAAAGGAAAAAATCCAAATCAACTTACTGGCTAATTTGTCATTCTTTTTAATCATAGGTTGTACTAAAGACATTTACTATTTTTCTTATTTAAAATTAACATTAGTATAAAAACTCCCAAGATGGCTAACAGAAAAGAAACAGCCATTACCGTCAATTTCCCTTCAAAAAAACTACGGCGATTGGGATTCTTTTCCATGGTTAGCAAGATCACATCTCTTTGCAGCTTTGCCAATTCCTCCGCATCTAATCCACTATAATAGCCTCGTACTTGACGATTAATATCAATCAACACAAATTTATCGCTGTGCACAAAGTTGGTGTCTACATTCTCACCATCAATCAGCCCCAATTTCATTTCATTGATGGCCATGTCATAGATCGCTTGCTTATCTCCAGTCAGGAGCCACCAAGTATCAGGATTAATCTGGAATCTATTAGCCCAATATTGAAGTCTTTCTATACTATCTCTTTCAGGATCAATGCTAAACGAAAGAAACTGTATTTCTTTATTAGTTCTGTCACCCACCCTTTTTCCATTGTGAATGGTTTCTGCCAACCTCTTCATGTTTAGGGTCATACTAGGACAGATCGTGGGGCAGCGGGTAAAGAAGAAGTCGGCGATGATGATTTTGCCTTCCAGGCTGTCCCAGTTAACCACCTTTCCTTCCTGATTCATCAACGAGAAGTCTTTCAACTGATGCCAGGCCGTATCAACTACCTTTTTGCCCCTCTTGGTAGATTGGTAAACAGAGTCGGGGAAATAATGTCGTGGCATTTCAATAGCATCACGACTGTTGTTCTCCACTATAAAGTAGGAGATCAATGGCACTATTAGTGCAATAAGAATGGCGTATAAAGCGGTTTTGTTCAATATAGAATCTACTTATAAATACCAGCAGTACTTTTTTTAGTGCTGGCCCGGCTGGTGCTTGCTGGGCATCGTGGACTCCTTATAGTGAGAATCGTATTTATTACGAAGGTTCTTATAAGAATTTCCATCATAGATGAAAGCAGCAATAAACCAGATGAATAACATAAGAGGCACCACGATCGTCATGATCATGTTACGGATCTCATCACCCAAGTGCATGAACACAGCAACGATATAGTAAGCCTTGGCAAGGGTTAAGATCACCACCATGCCTTTGAACATCAATACCAATAACTCATTGGGGTTTTCCCCTTTGTGAATATTGTAAATAATCAAACCGATCGCCAACTCGATGATGGTAATCACGGAAAGAAGTATGGTCGTATTCTTTACCTTCTTCTTAAAGCTGGCGTCATCTGAATGATGATGAAAAGTTACTTCTTCAAATGCGGGATGTTGCATAGTGAATATTATTTCGTTTGTTGAATTAATTTTAATTACACCAGGTAGAAGCAAAGGAATACAAATACCCATACCAGGTCTACAAAGTGCCAGTAAAGTCCTGTTTTCTCAATCATCAAATAATGACCGCGGCGCTCGAAGACTCCTTTCTGTGTCATGATCAGCATTATAATATTGATAATCACTCCGGAGAATACGTGGAAGCCGTGGAAACCAGTGATACCATAAAAATAACCTCCAAATGCTACTGGACCATTTTCACGAATATGCAACTCATCGAGGTTGATAGCCTTGATCAAATCAGGAGTACTCATAGCAGCGAAATTGGCATGCGCAGCTCCTTGTTCATGTCCTGCACTCATATGTGCTAACTTCTCTAATATTTCACGAGGTGTATTAGAAATAGCCGCCGCAATATCTTGTTGAGAAGCCAAGTCTCCCCACGGGTTTACGCGGGTAGTTTGTCCTACCACATTTAATTGACCATCCCATAGTACCGCATGTTCACCGGTGATCAAGTGATGCCATTCCCATGCCTGACAACTTAAGAAAGCAATTCCTCCAATGATAGTCCATATCAGCCACTTCTCTACTTCTTTTTTATTGTTATTATGACCGGCATGTACCGCTAATACCATAGTAACGGAAGAGATGATGAGAATAAAGGTCATCACACTCACGAAAGCCAAGGGAAGATTGGCATGTCCCGCACCAGGAAATGCGTTAAAAACCACGTTGGGATCGGGCCAAAAATTCTGGCTGAATCGGATAGTTCCATAAGAAATCAAAAAAGCCCCGAACGTAAAGGCATCACTCATGAGAAAGTACCACATCATGAGTTTACCATACTCCATGTTGAAGGGGCTCTTACCACCACTCCACCACCTTGTCTGCTGAACTGTTGCAGTTGTAGCCATAGTCAGTTTTGCGTTTATATTGTTTATTGTCCGTTTAGCTCTGGCCGATCAACAAGAAAAATACTAACAAATAGATCCACAACAGATCTACAAAATGCCAGTATGTTGCTGCAATCTCGGCAGGAACCGAACTATATACTTTACTTCTTTGAAAGAAGCTTTTTACTAAAATCACAAACAAAGTTACCAGTCCTCCAATCACATGTAATCCGTGTAATCCGAAAATCACATAGAGAAATTGTCCTGCACCTGATCCTCTGAAAGTTACTTGCTGCGACCATAAAAATTCAAAACCTTGCCACTGGAAACGTAGAAATGCTGTGCCCAATAACAAAGTGACTAGCAGTAACACACGATGTCCAACTAAATTTTGTGCACGAATTGCACGAACCGCTAGATACATAGTGGCACTACTCAATACAATCGCAGCCGTTGATGACCAAAACACATCGGGAAGCGTTACAGGCTTCCAGTTAGCTTGATTACTTTTTACAATAAATGCACTGGTAAGACCTGCAAACATCATGATCAGGCTTCCCATGGCCACCCACAAGGTAAACTTGTGAGGATGCATTTTTGAGGTTGTTGCTTCTGTCATTTATTTTCTTTTTGAACTATCCTTGTGCTGTTTTACTTAATAACAACGCAAACAATATCAAGGGCAAGTACAAATAACTTCCAAACATCACCTTTCGTGCGGCAGCTACTTCCATAGTTCGGTACAAATTGATAGAACGTCCGATCATGAAAAGATTGGCGAAACAAATCATACCAATTCCAATCATACCGGCCACATCCCGAAAATCAGACATGCCCGTGAAATAAGGTAGCAAAGTTACCGGTACCAGTAGCAGCGAATAAATAATTGTCTGCAAGGCCGTAAACTTTGTGGGACCTGCCTCTGAAGGAAGTAATTTAAACCCTACAGAAGAGTAATCCCGATGTGCTACCCAGGCAATGGCCCAAAAATGGGGGAACTGCCAAAAAAACTGGAAAGCAAACAGAATCCAACCTCCTAATGAAAAACGATCATCACCCGCTACCCAGCCAATTAAACATGGCAGGGCTCCGGGAACAGCCCCCATCAACACCGCAATAGAATTTACTTTCTTTAGCGGCGTATAGATGAACGCATAGAGGAAGAGACTGAAAGCAGACAACGAAGCCGCCATCCAGTTAAACCAGTATCCCAACATCCAAACACCTAATGCGCCGGTCAGAATTGCGAAAGTCCATCCTTGCTGCGCAGAAAGTTGTCCGGATGCAACCGGTCGAGTAGCGGTGCGTTTCATCTTGGCATCCGTTTCACGTTCCACTACCTGATTGATTGCATTGGCACTACCAGTTACCAGCATCCCACCTACAAAGAGCAAGAGTATCATGAGCCAGTTGTATTCAACTACCTTGGGTGCTAGTAAGTAAGAAATAACACTACTGAACACCACCATGATACTCAGCGAAGGCTTCATCAACATGATATAATTCCTAATCTTCTTCATAGCCTATCGCGATTATCAAAAACTTTATTTAGACAACATTGTTACTGTATCTCCCAAAGGGGAACAACATCAATGTTTGCTTTCGCCTGCACCGACCGGTTCGGTCTGAGGAATAAACTCACGACCATCTTTTCCGTAATCATAGGGCCAACGATGTACTTCAGGAATATCACCTTCCCAGTTTCCGTGTCCAGGATTTATAGGCGTAGTCCACTCCAAGGTGTTAGCACCCCATGGATTTTGCGTACGAACTTTTCTTCCTTTATAAATTGAATAAAAGAAATTGAACACAAACAACAACTGTACTACAAAAACAATGATCGATACAATAGTGATCATCTTATCTAAACTATCAAACTGACTAAAGGACACCCAGCCACGTTTATCTAAATAACGACGAGGTACCCCAGCTAATCCTTGATAGTGCATAGGCCAGAAAATCAGATAAGAACCTACCATGGTTGTCCAGAAGTGGATGTAAGCAATCGTGTTATTCATATAACGACCAAACATCTTGGGATACCAGTGATAAACACCGGCAAACATGCCGAAGAAAGAAGCTACTCCCATTACAATGTGAAAGTGAGCTACCACAAACATGGTATCGTGTAGATGTATGTCAATAGTAGAGTTACCTAAAAAAATTCCCGTTAAGCCTCCAGAGATAAACAAGCTCACAAATCCAATGGCAAATAAGGTAGCAGGCGTAAAACGAATATTGCCACGCCATAAAGTGGTTAACCAATTGAACACTTTAATAGCAGAAGGAACTGCAATCAATAAGGTCAACAATACGAATACGGATCCAAGGAAAGGATTCAATCCAGTTACGAACATGTGGTGTGCCCACACCAAGAATGCTAACACGGCAATCGCAAATAAGGATCCTAACATTGCCATGTAACCGAAGATGGGCTTACGACTATTCACAGAAAGAATCTCTGATACCATCCCCATAGCGGGTAACAAAATAATATATACTTCAGGGTGGCCTAAGAACCAGAATAAGTGCTGATACAAAATGGCGCTTCCTCCTTCATTCGGGAGCACTTCACCATTAATTACGATATCACTTAAATAGAAGCTAGTTCCAAGGTTGCGGTCAAATAATAAAAGAATAGCACCTGATAATAATACAGGGAATGATAATACTCCGAGTACCGCGGTAAAGAACATGGCCCATATTGGAAGCGGCAAACGCGTCATTGTCATTCCCTTGGTACGCATGTTCAGAATAGTGGAGATATAGTTCAAACCACCTAACAAAGAAGAAACAATAAAAAGTGCCATACTTATCAACCAAAGATCTGTTCCGATTTTTTGTCCATCACCTGCTTGACGTAAAGCACTTAGTGGAGGATACATCGTCCAACCCCCAGAAGCAGGCCCTGTTTGTACAAACATTGAGGAGAGCATCACAATACCCGCTAAGAAGAAAAACCAATATGACAACATATTCAAAAAAGGTGAAGCCATGTCACGTGCACCAATCTGCAAAGGAATGAGTAGGTTCGCAAAGGTTCCACTTAAACCTGCAGTCAACACAAAGAACACCAAGATTGTTCCGTGCATCGTTACTAACCCATAGTAAAACTCAGGCTGAATCTGTCCCCCCTTTGCCCAATGCCCAAATACTGTTTCCAAAATTGGGAAGGAAGCTTCAGGATATCCCAGCTGTAAGCGGAACAATACTGAGAATAAACCTCCGATAATTGCCCAAATCATACCCGTGATCAAAAATTGCTTTCCAATCATTTTATGATCCATACTGAAGATATACTTCGAGATGAAGGACTGCTCGTGATGTCCGTGATCATCATGGTGCGCAACGTGTGCAGTTGTTATTTCGCTCATATCTTTTCTATTTATCGAATTCGATGGTTGTTATAATTAGCGAATAATCGCAGTAGTTAAAGGGGCTATAGATACACTATCTTTCTTCACAGAAGGATCCTTGTCAGGATTAGCTACCAGATATTGAGGCTTTTTAGCGGCAATCCAAGCATCAAACTCTTCTTGTGTTTCTACCACAATGATACCACGCATACTCCAGTGTCCTTTTCCGCACATCTGGTCGCATGAGATTTCATACACGAAATCAGGATTTCCAGTTTTCTCTTTCATCTCTGCGGTAGTAAACTTTGGCGTAAACCACATAGTAGTAGGAGTACCTGGAACAGCATCCATTTTCAAACGAAAATGAGTCAATCCCACGTCATGTATAACATCTTTGGCACCGATTACTAATTGTACAGGCTTACCTACAACGAGGTGCATTTCCTGCTCCACAAAAATATCATCGTGGTTAGCAGGATCTTCCCACAACTGACCAACAGGATTACCGATGGCGGCATCTACTTTCTTGAAATATTTCTTTCCGAGAATTCCGTCCTCACCGGGATATCGAAACTCCCATCCAAATTGTTTGCCTACCACTTCTACTACCATGGCATCCTTTGGAGCGGGACCGGTAATTTTAAACCAATAGAAAATTCCGAAACCTACCAACACAGAAAGCGCGATAGCAGGAATAACAGTCCAGATCAACTCAAGCGTGTTGTTATGAGGATAGTAAAATGCTTTGCGATTGTCTGACTCCTGGTATTTATAAGCAAACCAGAACAAAGCTATCTGTGTAGCTAAAAATACAATAAAGGTAATTGCGAGTGTTACATACAACATGCGATCCACCAACACGCCATGGTCAGAAGCCGGTTCGCCAAGGATAGTGCCCTTTAGCCTTTCATTACAATAATAAACTCCAATCAGTCCGAGCACCAGAAAAACCAACATCAAAAACCCATTGATACGGTTAGACTGCTTACGTGATTTTTCAAAACCACGGATCATGGCAACATACTCACTGGCTTTAGCGATCTGAAATCCGACCACTAATACCAGCAGCAGAATGGCTAAAATTAGAATTGCTTGCATGTGACTTTCTATCTTTTAAGTTCGTTTTTGTTTCGCTTTCCTTTCCGGTGCTGAATTGTTCTTACAAATTATGTGTGGTGAATCAAACTTTCTTTTACAAAAGGATGGTTACGGGCCAGCAACGGCGCTTTAGCCAAGGCACGGCCTACCAAATACATAATCAGTCCCACAAAGCCTAGAGCCACACCTAAATCATAGATGATGTTCGGAACCTTATTAGGAGACACCGCAGGGAAAACCATTTGATAAAAATCCAACCAGTGACCAAATATGATCAACAAGGCCATAAAGGTGATGGTACCATAGTTACGTTTAGCGTCACGCGTCATCAAAATCAACAGAGGTGCGATGAAGTTGATGATGAACATGAACCAGAAAATTCCTTTATAGATACCATGTGCACGAGGCTGGAAATAAATTGTTTCTTCAGGAATATTAGCATACCAGATCAACATGAACTGTGAGAACCATAGGTAAGTCCAGAATACAGAGAAGGCAAACATAAACTTACCTAAGTCATGTAAGTGCTCGTTGTTGGTATATTCGAGATATCCGTTATTCTTTAAGAAGACTACAAATAGCGCAATCAGCGCAATACCAGACACAAACGTACTAGCAAACGTGTACCAGCTGTACATAGTGCTATACCAGTGCGCATCGATACTCATCAGCCATAGCCAAGGTACAGATGACATAACTGTTAAAGAGAAGACAACAATGTACAAGGCAGCCCATACGGTGTTCTTGAAAATATATTTCTTACGCTCTTCTAATGTTGCCAATGGTTCATCGTCAATACTCCGAGACAACTGACGCATTTTCCATCCGAGCAAAGACCACAGCGCTACAGTCAATATTGTAACGATGGCAAAAAAGTTCTTATTCAAAAATCCTTTCTTGTGATCCAAGATTGGATCATGCGCTACGTGCTCCGTATCCGTCCAGTGATAGATAGTGTGATTATCTCCAAACACAATGGCCAATAAGATTACCGCACTTATTATCCCGATCACAGGAACCGCTGCAGAAATAGCTTCGGGAACGCGACGAAAAGACATCTGCCAGCCTCCCCACGCTAAGGTGGTGATACACATAAAGAACATACCTGCATTCACGACTAACAAGAAGAAAACACTGTTTTGCAACAAAGAAGCCCAAAAACGTGCTTGTTCTTTAGGATCGGCACTAGAGCCACTGGTCACCCAAAGACCAATAATAGAAAGCACTCCGATCGCTATAAATGCAAGTGCGATCTTATTATAGTTTTTCGGCGCGGTGAATGTAGAGCGGATTGACATCATGCGTTATTTAAATGCAATAATTCGTTTTAATTAGCGGCTACAGCGGGAGTTGTAGCTGCGGGAGCAGCAGTTCCCTTAGACTCTGCTTGCTTTAATTTAATAAAGGCTACAATTTCCCAGCGTTGCTTTGTGCTCAACTGAGAAGCATAAGAACCCATCAGATTCTTACCGTAAGTGATAGAGTGGAACATCGTTCCTTCTGCCATGTTAGAAGTAACAGGATCCGTAATTAAATTACGAGGTGCCGCAGTATAAGGACCATCCCCACCTTTCCACAAAGGACCATTCCCATCCAGCTTGGCGCCATGGCAAATTCCACAGTTGATCAAATACATTCTTTCAGCCTCTTTCATATCCACTTCAGCAGGATTCAATGGATTCTTAACTTCGCCAGAACGTGCATATCCTACAGAATCGTTTTTGAATGGATAGGCCGCCATAGCCCCACGAGCCATCGTTCCTTCCACTGGGCGCGCATTGTAATAAACGCCGGCAGCAGTTAAGGCCTCGGTGGAGGCATAGGTTTCGTAAGCACGGCTATAAGACATGTCAGGCATATAGACCTTGCCCGTATCACGCCTTACCTGGTTGCAACCCACCATGGCCATTGCCATAGCTAAGATCCCGGTAAGTAACAGTGTTTTTCTCATCACCTTGTATTGTGTTAGTTGATCTTTTTAATTATTTTTCAAACTTCATTTTATCATCGGCATAACTACCGAACCACCAACCTGTTTCACGAACCTCTACTTTAACATCAGCGGCACCTGCCTCTTGTAAAAACTTCACCGCCTCTTCTTCGTTAGTAGAGGAGGTGCACTCAACAGCCATTACAAAAGTATCATCGGTAGAACGGGGATTGAAATGATCCTTCTTTACAAAAGGAGCCAATTCGCAAAGCCAACAAAAAGTAAGCACCATTCCCACCGCTGCGAATAAAACGGTCAACTCAAATGTTACAGGAATCCAAGCAGGTAACGCAAAAAAAGGCTTACCTCCAAAATTGATGGCCCAATCGACGGTCAACGCCCAAGTAATAAAACTTACAGCGGTAGTAGTACCCGTAATACCATAGATAAATCCTGCCGTATGTAAGCTGGTATCTTTCAATCCCATCTCCTTATCCAGTCCATGGATAGGGAATGGAGTAAACACATCATGCAATTTATATCCGGCACGACGTACTTTCTTCACCGCAGGGAATAATACCTTCTCATCTGTGAAGTTGCCAACTATGAATTTCTTTTTCGCCATATATTTTTCTTTAGCGCAAATACATTAATCAATGATGGTCATGAAGATGGTGATCGCCAAATTGCGTAACCGTATCTTCTTCTTCCTTCGTCATATCCTTCTTATAGTTTTCGCCATTTTTCTTCAAAATGTGCTTGATCTCGGCAATGGCGATAACAGGGAAGTATTTTGAGAAGAGGAAGTAGAGAGTGAAGAACAAACCAAAAGTTCCGAGATAAAAACCAACCTCCCAAATAGTAGGAGTATAGTAAGTACTCCAAGAAGAAGGTAAATAATCACGATAGATAGAGGTAACGATAATTACAAAACGCTCAAACCACATACCGATATTTACCAAGATAGACATAAAGAAGGTCACAAATAAATTGCGGCGCATTTTACGGAACCAGAAGATTTGAGGAGACAATACATTACATCCCATCATCAACCAGTAACTCCATCCATAAGGGCTGTTTAGATTCAAACGGTTTTCTTTAAACGCAAACCACTCATAATCCACCGCACTATACCATGCCATGAACAACTCGGTGAGATAAGCGATACCCACGATGGATCCAGTTAGTACAATTACTTTGTTCATCACATCGATATGCTCGATGGTGATGTAGTCTTCTAATCCTAGCACTTTACGAGTTACCAACAATAAGGTTTGCACCATGGCGAAACCAGAGAAGATGGCACCCGCTACGAAATAAGGAGGGAAGATGGTGGTATGCCAACCAGGTACTACTGAAGTAGCAAAGTCAAAGGATACGATGGTATGTACAGAAAGTACCAGTGGTGTACTTAAACCTGCCAACACAAGAGACAAGGCTTCGTGGCGCTGCCAGTGCTTAGTAGAACCGGTCCATCCAAAAGCAGCCGCTCCATAAAATGCTTTTCTCCATTTCAGTTTTGCTCTGTCACGTAAAGTAGCAAGGTCAGGGAGCAATCCTGAATACCAAAAGAGCAAGGAAACCGTGAAGTAGGTAGAGATCGCAAACACGTCCCACAACAAAGGAGAGTTGAAGTTTACCCAAAGAGGACCACGACTATTGGGATAAGGAAATACAAAGAAGGCATTCCATACACGACCCATGTGCCAGATAGGAAACTGACCTGCACACATAACCGCAAAGATGGTCATGGCTTCTGCTGCACGGTTTACCCCAGTACGCCATCCTTGACGGAACAATAACAAGATGGCAGAAATCAGCGTACCTGCGTGACCGATACCTACCCACCAAACGAAGTTGGTAATATCCCAACCCCATCCGATGGTCTTACCCAGGTTCCACTGGCCAGTACCATACGTAACGTCCATGTAAACAGAGATCACACCAAAAATTAAAAGAGCAACAGAGATCAGAAATCCTGTCCACCACAAGCGCGAAGCTTTCGCTTCTACCGGACGGCAGATGTCTTCCGTAACCTGATGATAATCTTTGGTTCCATCTACCAATGGAGCTCTTACCTGTGATTCGTATCTGAGTAATGACATAGTAGTGTTAATATAGTTGTTGGTTCAGGTATTAATGATGTGCAGCTTCAGATGCAGCTTCGTGCTTTTCACCAGCGCCATGCTTTTCGGCAGGAGCGGCATGATGAGAAGCTGACTCGATAATTTCATCGGTGTTACGCACTTTAGCCAGGTAGCTAACATTCGGTAACACGTGTAATTGCTCAAGTACATAATAGCTACGGTTCGTATTGCTGGAGCGAACAGCATTGATGGCACTGCTCGCATCATGAACGTTTCCAAAAACAATTGCGTTAGCTGGACAAGCTGTTTGACATGCTGTCTTAGCGTCTCCATCACGTAAAGGACGATCTTCTTTTTTAGCTTCCAGTTTTGCAGCTTGCAAACGTTGGAAACAGAAAGAGCATTTTTCAATTACACCACGAGAGCGAACAGTCACATCAGGATTCAGCACCATACGAGTAAGATCATCATTCATTTGATGAACTACAGGATCCAGTTTACCTACCAACTGCTGATCTTGGTTGTTAGGGAAGCTATCTGCACCCGTATAATCAGCCCAGTTAAAGCGACGTACTTTATAAGGACAGTTATTAGCACAGTAACGAGTACCGATACAACGGTTATAGGTCATCTGGTTGATACCCTCTGAACTGTGGTTAGTAGCCGCTACCGGACAAACGTTTTCACAAGGAGCATTATCGCAATGCTGACAGAGCATGGGTTGGAATACCACTCCTTTTAAATCGTCAGGATTGTTAGCATCGCTAACGAAGTAGCGATCGATACGCAACCAGTGCATATCATGATAACGAAGCACTTCGCTCTTACCTACCACTGGAACATTATTCTCTGCATGACAAGCCACCACACAAGCTCCGCATCCATAACAAGAGTTCATGTCGATGTTCATGCCCCACTTAATGCCGGGCTGATCATGCATGGGATATAAAGTACCTTCTTTACGATAGTCTGTTGTTTTTCCGTCTTTGCTCTTACCGTATGTTTCTTCTAAATGATTGCGATAATCAGGAATAACAGAAGGATGCTTGAGTAAAGTAGCCAAGGTAGTTTCACGCACCACTTCCACACGGTCTTCGTAAGAACTGTGTATCTGCATTTGTGCGATCTTCTCTTG
The DNA here is from genome assembly GCA_049425065.1 of Chitinophagaceae bacterium. Classification (GTDB taxonomy): domain Bacteria; phylum Bacteroidota; class Bacteroidia; order Chitinophagales; family Chitinophagaceae; genus JJ008. Next base: position 20,901 of record JBMSWW010000002.1, on the reverse strand, counting down.
ACGCTTTGCATCAGCAACAGTAACGGTAGCTGCATAGCATACTCCGTTACCTGTATTAGACGTGAAAGGATATAAATTTTTACCTACGCCAGAAGCCGTACTTCCCAAATTTTCACTGCGACCATATCCAAGCGCTACTGCAATCGTGTTTGGATGCATACCCGGAATAATCAACACAGGCAACTCAACTTCTTTACCACCCAAGGTAATTTTGATAACTGGCTTTTGTGGATAGTACTCGTAGTTGTTAGATTCTTTTTCTGTACCATTGATCAAATCAACGCCTACTAATTCTTTGGCCATAGACATGCTGATCAACGCGTAGTTATCCCAGCTGGCTTTAGAAATAGAGTCAGGCAATTCTTGTAACCAAGGATTCACCGCACCCGTACCTGTACCGATAGATACTTTTTGATACATCACTAATTCGGTTCCTGTAACTACAGGCGCTGTAGTGATCGCTTGCGCGGCAGTAGCTAAAGCAGCATTACTGTAAGAACCTCGAGCAGCTGCAGCTGAATTATCTCGTAAACCTTCTTGCAGAATAGTATTGAAAGCAGTTTCAGATCCCAGCTGTTTAATCCAGTATTGTTTGAAATACTCTTCGTAGCTAGTGTTATTACCACTCCACTTCAACAAGGAAGTTTGGAAAGCACGTGTTTTGAATAAAGGATAGATAGTAGGTTGTAAGAAACTAACTACTCCAACTTTAGGAGCCGCGTCACCCCAACTCTCTAAATAATGATTAGAAGGAAGGATGAACTGGCAATGCTCGGTAGTTTCATCCATGCGCTCACTGAATGAAACAGTGACTTTCACTTTTTTCAAAGCCGCTGTAAAAGCAGCAGCGTTGTGATACGTATACGCGGGGTTAGCTTCATACACCAACAGGGTACCCACAGTACCCGCTTCCATGTCTTTCACCAATTGCTCAAATTCTGCATCAATACCGGCACGATAATTAACAGGTTTACCCCAGTCAATTGTTTTGCCATAAGATCCGATTGTATTATTGATGGCATTAACAACAACTTGAACACTTTTATCGTTGCTTCCGGAAACTACTAAAGAAGCTCCATTATTTTTTACCAACTCTGCAGCCGCTTTTTCAATACCCGCTTTCAGTTTGGCATCTTTAATTCCTTCGGCACCTTTTCCACTCACCGCACTCAATAAAGCCAAGGCTACTAAACCCGTTTCAGAAGGACGACAAACAAAACGCTCATCGGCAGTAGCGCCGGTAAGACTTAAATACCCTTCAAATTGGAAGTGCTTGCTCATAGTAGGGTTCTTCTCATCGATCTTACGACCGGCGGAATATCCCTTAGCAAACTCAACAGGACTTAACCAAGTACCTAAGAAATCTGCACCCAAACTCACAATTACTTTAGCCGCAGAAAAATCATAAGAAGGAAGACGACGACCAAATCCCGTAGCCTCATTCGCCAGTAACATACCACTGTAAGAAACAGCATCGTATTGAACGTGACGAAGACCAGGATAAGCAGCAATGATTGCTTTTGTAGAAGGAGAATTGATGGTGCTGGTTAAAAATACAGTAGAGCCGCCCGCAGCTTTCATAGCCTCCGCTACCAAGTTATCGAACTGCTCAAAAGTGGGGACCTCTTCAAACTTAGCATCTTCACCCTTGCCTACTTTTTGTTGTGGGAAACGAAGACGATGTGTATCATAAAGATCCAACACAGAAGCTTGCACACGAGCAGAAGTACCTCCGCCAGTGAACGCACAACGGTCATTTCCCTCGATCTTGATGGGACGACCATCACGAACTTTTGCCAGCACAGGTACTACATCACCCTCTTGGACAAAAGTGGTGGCATAATACTGAGCAATACCAGGAATAACGTTCTCTGGTCGGTTGGCAAATGGTATCGCTTTTTTTACAGGGATCTGACAACTGGCTGCCAGCGTAGCTGCAGCCGTGCTAAACCCTAGGTATTTCAAGAAATCCCTGCGGGGTGCTTTAGCATCTAAAAGACCCTTGTCATCCATTCCTTCGAAAGGTAATTCTTCCCGGAACTCGTCTTGCTGTTGCTTTTTGAAGTTCTCGTTCTCAGTAACCTCCCCGAAGCTCTGCCAGTACTTTTTTTGGCTCATAATATCCTTGGTTGGTTGGGTTCAAATAATATTAATAGTGACATTTTTGACATTCCAGTCCGCCGATGTCTTTCACCTTTACGCTATCCATTTGCCCGGACTTGATATCGTTATGAAACTTTTCGTATATGCTATAGAATTTATTGCCTTTGGTGCTATCGTAATTAAATTGAACATTGGTTTCGCGATGGCAATTTACACACCATCCCATACTCAAATCAGCAACTTGCTTCACCTCATCCATTGCGGTAATTTCACCATGACAACTTTGACACTGTAGCTTGCCTGCATTTACGTGCTGTGCATGGCTAAAATAAACGTGGTCAGGAAGGTTGTGTATTTTAATCCACTCAATAGGTTTAGCTTTTGAAGGATCCCACTTGTTAGGCTGGTTAGGATCAAAACCAGCAAACTCATACAATTTTTGGATCTCCGCTGTACCATCAATTTCATTTCCATCTTCATCAAACAGCTTGGGACCTTTTTCATAAGACTGAATTGCTTTGTGACAATTCATACAAGTATTCACAGAAGGAATTGCCGCATGCTTGCTTTGCTCAGCACTGCCGTGACAATACAAACAGTTAATTTGATTAATACCTGCGTGTACTTTGTGAGAATAATAAATAGGCTGCTCAGGTTGGTAATCTTTTTGACGACCTAATCCAATAGCACCTTTAGCTACTAAATAACCACCCAAAACGAAGAAGATAATAGCAGCAGTGGCGATATAGGTTTTATTTCTCCAAACAGGGATTGCTTCAGGAAGTATCACACCTTCCGCCTCATCGGCCATTTTTCTCAGATTGCTGTTAACCTGCATCAAGATCAAGGCAATGATTCCAAGAATCAATGAAATCACTCCAAAAATTACACTATTCTGATTTCCGGCGTCTTGAACTGCCTCCCCAGTTCCAGCTGCAGGAGCAGGAGCCGGTTTTGCAGCCTCATTGATATAGGAAACCATATTATCAACATCCTGAAGTGTGATTTCAGGGAAACCTGTCATCATAGAACCATACTCAGCTTTCAAGCCCTGGGTATATGGGTCCTTGGCCATGTAGGCTGCCGGATTATTGATCCAGGCCAAAAGCTCTTTGTGATCGGCCCACATGTGGCGATCTTCCAAGCCTTGTAATGCTGGTCCTGTTCCCTTCTTAAGTACGTTGTGACAGGATGCACATTTGCTCATGAAAATCGTCTTTCCCGCTGCAGCATCCTGTGCTTGTGAAGTAGTAACAGAAAAAATAGCAATGGAGAAGAAGAGAGCAATCAGATGTTTAACAGCTAGATTATTTGATATCATAGACACGGTTAAGCTGAAAATGTGGATAAATAGCTAAATACGGCGCAAAATTACGTGAAAGGCTCTCCCAAAATACATGCGGTTTAACTTTTTTTTCGAGGTAACCTTATTGCTATTCAATCGGTTTGAACAAAGACAATAAATGCTGTTTTTTTTATGTCATATTCATGTCATTTGTAATATAAAGGCCTTAAAAATTGAACTTTCAAGCTAAGAGCAGCATTCTTTTCCGGAATTTTGCGAATTCATCAATGATTTACCCATGTTTGGACGCCTGAAGGATAAGTGGAAAGTGAACGGCTGGCAGCTAACGTTAATTCTATGTACGTTTTCTGTTGGCGGTAGCTCCACTGGATGGGTAGGCAAGAGAATCATGAACCTACTCTCCATCGAGATGGAATGGCTGTGGGCAACGCTCTACATTTTAATCATGACCCTTGTATGGCCTCTGATGGTGTTGATCGTGAGCATTCCCTTTGGCCAGTTCCCCTTCTTTAGGAATTATATCAAGAAGCTTGGCGAGAAGTTTCGCTTTCTGAAATAATCCAGCCCATCTTTGCAGCATGAAGCGCGTCGCCATTTTTGCATCTGGTGCCGGCAGTAATGCCGAGCAACTGATTCTTCGATTTAAAAATTCTTCTTCGATTCAGGTGTCGCTCATTGTGTGCAACAAACCTGAAGCAGGCGTATTGAATATTGCCAAGCAACATCATATCGATACTCTTCTTATCGATAAAGAGACCTTCTTTCGTGGAGACAGTTATCTCCCCTTGTTCGAAGCGTTGAAAATCGACTGGATCATTTTGGCAGGTTTTCTTTGGAAAATACCAGCCACTTTAATAGCTCACTGGCCGCAACGAATCATTAATATTCATCCAGCGCTTTTGCCTAAGTACGGAGGCAAAGGAATGTTCGGTACCCGTGTACACCAGGCAGTATTGGAAGCTGGAGAAAAAGAGTCGGGTATTACTATTCACTTTGTAGATGAGCATTATGACCATGGCACTACGGTTTTTCAGGCAACTTGCCAGGTAAAACCTACTGATACCGTGGAGAGCCTGTCTCAACGTATTCACGCGCTTGAACACAAACATTATCCCAAAGTAGTAGAGGAATTACTAACAAACATGCTTTAAAATTTTCTTCAGTTTTTCTTTCGTTACTTGCCCTTACCAAATCCAATGCGCTCGCTGTTAAAACATAGCACCCTTTTAACCTTGCTGATTGCCGCTTCCTTCCTGGCGCAATCCCAAACTTATTTGATCAAAGGAGTGGTGTATGACAGTTCCCGCAATTTCCCGCTGGAATTAGTGAGTGTCATAGCTACCTCTGGTAATGGAACTGTTACTAATGCAGAAGGTTACTATGAAATAAGAGTAACAGAAAAGGACTCAATTTGGTTCAGTTACTTGAATAAACCCACCATCAAGTTTCCCGTGTTGAAGATCAGCAACCCCATGCAATTCGATATTTCTTTGCAAGTGAGTGTGCCTATTTTAAAAGAAGTAAAAGTTTTTCCTCGTAATTATAAACTAGACTCCATTCGTAATCGACAAGAGTATGCGAAGGTGTTTAACTATCAAAAGCCCGGACTTAAATTGGTGACCCCACAATATGGTGCCGGTGTGGGCTTTGATGTGAACGAACTGATCAATGTATTTCGATTCCGTCGTAATAAAAGTATGCTTTCTTTCCAGCAACGACTGCTACTGGAAGAACAAGAAAAGTTTATCGATTATCGCTTTAATAAAGCCTTAGTGCGAAGACTGACCCTGCTAGATGGAGCAGAGCTCGATCGTTTTATGCAGCTATATCGTCCCTCTTATTTGTTCACCAAATATTCGGGAGACTACGAGTTTCGTTATTATATCAAACAAAGCCTTTACCGATATAAGAGAGGACTGCCTCCTGTTATCCAGCAGGAGGAAGAGCCTTTGCTACAAGACTAAGTTTTTTCTTTTAGTCTTTTTTATTCGTAGGGGTAGTGACTGATCCCAAACAAAGTATAAAGTCTGTATCTTTTCACTATGAAAAGATTGCTTGCCCTAGTATTACTCTTCATTAGCATGGAGACTTTTAGTCAATCCCCTTGCGATTTGGTGATCACGAATGGAAAGATTGTAGACGGCACCGGTAATAGCTGGTACCGCGGAACGCTGATTATACACCAAGGAAAAATTCAACGCATTTATCGGCAGACACCGAATGAAAACTGGCAACAATCATGGAGTCCTGCGCGAATCATTGACGCAAAAGACATGATTGTTGCCCCTGGATTCATCGATGTTCATACGCACCTGGAAGGAGATGAAAAAAAAGATCCGGAGGCAAAAAGTTTTTTGTATGACGGAGTAACCACTTGCGTTACCGGTAATTGCGGTCTGTCTCATGTAGATATCGGGAATTATCTATCCTATATAGACTCATTAAAAACCTCCATCAATATCGCTGCCTTGATTGGACATAATGATATAAGAAGAGCGGTCCTTGGAAGGGCGAATCGCGATGCCAGTGGTGAAGAACTTGCACGCATGGAAAGAATAGTAGAAAAGGCAATGAAGGATGGTGCCGTAGGACTAAGCACCGGATTGATCTATATCCCTGGTACCTATAGCAAAACCTATGAAATTGTAGCGCTGGCGCAGAAAGCGGCGGCATACGGCGGTGTATATGCCACGCATATGCGTAGTGAAGGAGATAGTGTAACGCAAGCCATTGAGGAGGCCTTGCATATTAGCAGAGAAGCAAAAATTCCTATTCAACTCTCACATTTTAAATTAAGCGGTCAACAAAACTGGGGGAGAAGTAAGACTACCTTGGCTATGGTAGAGAAAGCCAGAAAAGAAGGATTGGAAGTGACCATCGATCAATACCCCTACACTGCCAGCAGTACTTCTATCAACACGTTGATTCCGGATGCCATACTTGCTGATGGGTTGGATTCAATTAAAGCAAGATTGCAAAGACCAGCGATCAGAGAAGAAATCACTGCCTCTATCCAAAAGAGATTGAAACAAAGAGGACTCAAACATTTGAGTTACGCTGTGGTGGCTTCTTTCGGACCCGATCCTCGCTATAACGGCAAGAGTATTGAGCAGATTAATCTCATGTTGGGAAATAAACATAAGGTAAAAAACGAAGCAGATGTAGTGATGGACATTGTGAGTAGAGGCGGTGCCAGTGCTGTCTTTCACGGGATGGGGGAAGAAGACGTAACCCGCATTATGCAATACCCTTTCAACATGATTGCCAGCGATGCCACAATCCGCATTATGAATGAAGGGGTTCCACACCCCCGCGGATATGGCGCCAATGCCAGAGTGTTATCACGATATGTACGAGAGAAAAAAGTGATTACGTTGGAAGAAGCGATACGAAGAATGACCTCTTTGCCCGCTCAAAAATTTCAATTAAATAACCGAGGACTACTTTGTGCGGGCTATGCAGCCGATATTGTGGTGTTCGACGAAAATCAAGTGCAGGATATTTCCACGTTTGAAAAACCACATGCTTATTCAATAGGATTTCATTACGTGTTTGTTAATGGAAAAATCACCGTAGATCAGCAAGTACATAATGGTACCCGTGCTGGAATGCCACTTTATGGACCGGGTAAATCAAATTGAAAAAATTTATTTTATAAAAAATTATCCCTCGTAGTCCAAACTACTTAAATCAAACCCATGAAAAAGACGTCTCTATTTCTTGTTAGTTTCTTATTGCTCATAAGCAGCAGTAATATAATTCTTGCGCAAAAAATAGTACCCGCCACTAGCGTTGCTGAGGTAGGATTTTCTGCAGAGCGTTTGCAGCGTTTGGATGAAAGATTAAACGAGTGGGTACAAAAAGGATGGATGCAAGGAGGCACGGCAATGATTACCCGAAATGGTAAAGTTGTTTACCATAAAGCCATTGGATATAATGATCTGGATGCAAAGGTCCCTATGAAAAAGGATGACATCTTTCGGATTGCTTCGCAAACAAAAGCCATTACCAGTGTGGCCATCATGATCCTGTTCGAAGAAGGCAAACTATTACTAGACGATCCGGTTTCAAAATATTTACCTGCTTTCAAAAATCAAGAAGTATTAGTCAGCTTTAATGAGGCTGACACCACATACGCCACCACCCCCGCAAAACGCGAGATATCCATTCGTCATTTATTGACACATACTTCTGGGATTGGCTATGCTCAAATCGGTTCCAAGCAATCGAATGCTATTTATGCTAAGGCTAACCTCACCGCAGGAATTGGTTTACAAGGAGATGATCTATTGAGTGCTATGAACCGATTGGCTAAGCTTCCCCTCCTACATCAACCCGGAGAAAAATGGACTTACGGACTAAATACAGATTTGCTTGGGTGCTTAGTAGAACAGATATCCGGTAAAACATTAGATCAATTTTTTCGCGAGAGAATTTTTGAACCGTTAGGGATGAAGGATACCTATTTTACGATACCTACTGCAAAAGCAAATCGCTTGGTAAAGCTTTACCGTGAGTTACCCGGAGGTAAACTGGAAGTGTCCCAAGGAAATATGCTCAATGGAAAAACAATTACTCCAGCTTATCCTTTAAAAGGCAGCACGTATTACTCAGGGGGTGCAGGTTTGTCTTCTACCATTGAAGACTATGCCATCTTTTTACAAATGTTATTGAATGGCGGTGTATACAATGGTAAGCGTATCCTTAGCAGAAATGCTGTTCGGATGATGACCACCAATCAAATTGGAGACGTAAGCTATGGAGGAGGGGTTGATAAGTTTGGACTCGGATTCTCTGTAATCACACAAGGTGGCAGCGGACGCACGCCTGCTAACGAGGGTACTTTTGCTTGGGGTGGCGCTTTTGCTACTTCTTATTGGGTAGACCCCAAAGAAAAAATGGTATATCTGTTTTATCGTCAATTACAAAACACCACCAAAGGAGAAATGGTAGAAAAATTCAGAGCGATGGTATATGCGGCTATTAATGACTAAAACTTCAAAAGTTTTTCAATAGTCTCGTGTAATCTTGACTTCGCTAAGAATTGTTGTTCTAGGGTAGTATTAAAAGGGACAGGAGTATTTAGTGACGCGCAGCGCATTACCGGTGCATCTAACCATTGAAAACAATGTTCGGCAACCCAGGCCGCTATTTCTCCGCCAATACCACCCGTTAAGGTGTCTTCATGCAAGATTAATACTCTGCCTGTTTTTTTAACGGTTGTCTCAATGGCAGTGTAATCTAATGGCAGCAAAGTACGGAGATCCAAAATGTCAATATCTATTTGTGGGTTAGCGGCTGCAAACTCGTCTGCCCATATTACCCCTGCACCATACGTAATGATAGAAAGTTCTTCCCCATTTCTTACCCAACGCGCTTTGCCAATTTCAATTTCATAATAAGATGCAGGAACCAATCCTGTTACAGAACGATAGAGTGCTTTATGCTCAAAAAACAAAACCGGATTCGGATCATTTAAAGATGCAATCAACAAACCTTTTGCATCGATGGGAGAACTTGGATAAACTACTTTCAAGCCGGGCACATGTGTAAACCAAGCTTCATTGCTTTGCGAATGAAAAGGACCCGCCCCAACACCTGCACCGGTAGGCATACGTACTACCACATTAGCAGATTGCCCCCAGCGATAATGAAGTTTAGCCAGGTTATTTACGATCTGATTGAATCCTACTGAAACAAAATCTGCAAACTGCATCTCCACCATACTGGGATATCCTTCCAGAGCCAGGCCTAGTGCGGTGCCCACAATGGCGCTTTCACAAATTGGAGTATTTCGAATTCTACTTTTACCAAATTCATTGACCATTCCTTCGGTAATCTTGAAAGCTCCGCCATAATCTGCTATATCTTGTCCCATAAGCAGAAATTTGGGATCGCGTTGAAGTTGTTGACGAAGGCTTTCACTGATGGCATCTATAAAACGAAGTTCACGAGCGTCCTCTCGAACTATATTCTGACCTACTGCATTATCTAATAATAATTCAGGTTGTGTTATACGTGGTGCGTACACATCAGCTAATTCCGTCTCCACGGAAGAAACTATAGGGGAAGGCTTTAGTCCTATTGCCAATTCAGCTTCAATAAGGTCTTTAAATTCATTTCGAATAGTCGCCACTTGCATTTCAGTTAAGACTCCTTCGGCAGTCAAATAACGTTCATAGTTTTTGATCGGATCTTTTTGTTCCCACTCGGTAAAAAGCTCTTTAGGCACATACTTTGTGCCGCTGGCTTCTTCGTGTCCACGCATGCGGAAAGTCATGCACTCAATGAGATAAGGCTTTTGATGTTGGATGCAATACTCGCGAACACCTTTAACCGTATCATATACTTCTAAAATATTATTACCATCAATACGAACGCCCTCCATGCCGTAGCCTTTAGCCTTGTCAACTAAGCTTTCACAACGATATTGTTCATTAACCGGGGTGCTTAACCCATAGCCATTATTTTCAATAATGAATATGACAGGCAAATCCCAAACAGCAGCTACATTCAAAGCCTCATGAAAATCTCCTTCACTAGTACCGCCATCTCCAGTAAAGGCCAAGGACACTTTATTTTTTTCAGCCAGCTTGTAAGCTAAGGCGGCTCCGTCGGCCAACGCTAATTGTGGTCCCAAGTGGGAAATCATGCCGCACACAAAATGATCCCGACTACCGAAGTGAAAACTTCTTTCTCTTGCTTTACTGTAACCCTCCTGTGCACCCTGCCATTGAAAAAATAGCTTATGAAGCGGCATGTTACGCGTAGTAAAAACACCCAGGTTTCTATGCAAGGGCATCACCCACTCATCTAACTCCAAGGCCAGTGTAGCCCCCACCGCAATGGCTTCTTGTCCAATACCACTAAACCATTTAGCGATTTTTCCCTGGCGTAACAACACCAGCATTTTATCTTCGATCATTCGGGGCCACAGCATACTTCTGTAAAAATGAAGTAACTGCTCATTCGATAAGTCTTTACGATCGAAGATCATGGCATTGCTTTTAAATTACCACTAATTCACAAAAATCATCGGCACAAAGATATTTATTAGCCAGAGTTCGTAGTTCCTCAGACGAACAATGTTTGATGGTATCTATTGTCTGATAAAAATAATCTTGGGTTAGCCCGTTTAAAATCAAGTTTTTCCAACGCGCCATTAATTGAAAGGGGCCATCTAGGTCACCTAAAATTCCTCCTATCATGTAATTGCGCACCAGCATCATTTCATCTTCTGGAATTAAGTTATTGCGCAAGTCTTCCATTTCTAAATACACTTCACGAATAGCGTCTTCGCAGACATCTTTACCCGCTTCGGTGCTAATCATCCAGGCAGATTCTTGTTGAAGGTTTAGCAAATAACTATGAATGCCATAGGTATAGCCCTTGTCCTCTCGAATATTACTCATGAGTCGTGAGCCGAAGAAACCTCCAAAAACAGTATTAAGCACCTGTGCAGGAATAAAGTCCGGATGATGACGGTTGGGGAAATTTCTGGCAATTCGAATGGCACCTTGTACCCCATCAGGATCATTTTGAATGCGATATTTTTTTTCAGTAGCAGGAAGCAGCGGAGTAGTGGGAAGTTGTACAGATCCGTTAGGTAAATCTCCAAAATAATTGTTCAGTTTTGGGATAAGATCCGCAGGAATTTTTCCTGCTACAAACAGCATCAATTTACCCTGCTTATAATATCGATCATAAAATTTAAGAAGCGTTTCGCGCTCTAAAGCATCAAAAGCTTCTGGGGAACTAAACTTTCCATAAGGATGATCATTCCCGAATAGATAAGTATCAATCAAACGTCCTGCAACAAAATCACATTTACGCAAGTTTACCGACAGACGTTGCTTCATATTCTGCTTATATAGCTGAAGTTCGTCTTCTGGCATCACGGCGTCAGTGACCAACTCACGCACTATGGGCAATAGCTGATCAATGTGCTTGGTTAAGCAGTGAAGAGAAACCACAGCCTGCTCATTAAAGCAGCTTCTATTTAAATACGCTCCAAAATATTCTACCTGCTCATTAATCTGAAATGCCGTTTTCTTACTGGTACCATTGCGCAATAAAAAATTGACCGTGGCAGCTACCAGATTTTGATCTTCATAGGAGTTCCCAGCAAAATAAACCCACTCTATCTGCAACACCTCTTCAGCTCCACCGTCAATAGCATATACCTCAACGCCGTTGTCCAATTTGTGATACGAGTAAGGCTTTAATTCTAAATTATAATGTACAGCATCAACTATACTCGGACTTTGTTTACGATTCAACATAATTAATGGGTAGCGTAGTAATAAATAGTGTTAGAATTCTCAGGTCGGAATATGCGTTGTGCTTCTTGCTGTAATTGTGTGCTTGTAACGACGGCATATTTATTGAGTTCCTCATTCATCCAAGCAGCGTCACCTAATAATTCATAATAGGCAAGACTGGCGGCCCTGCTCATTACACTCATGTCTTCAAAGGCGAGCATACTTTCTGTTTTATTCTTGACTTTTTGCAATTCATAGTCAGCCACTTTTTCTGTCACTACTTTTTGAATCTGCTCCATGAGTGCGGCTTCAGCTTTTTCCATAGCCACCCCCTGCACCAGTTTCCCTTCAATGGTGAGCAAACCACAATCGGTGCTCCCAAAATGATAACAGTCAATGTTGCTAAAAAGTTGTTGTTCTTTCACCAGTGCATGGTATAAGCGAGAAGAGGCGCCGCCACCCAAAATATCGGTGAGTAAATCAGTAGCATGATACGCTTCCCCTAAACGATCAGTCATGTGCCAGGTTTTGCATAATAAATCCAAGGGCACATTGGCTTTCACCGTCATCGTTCGTGCTTCTTTTTGCTCGGGCTCCTGTGGCAATTGACGATTATACTTTGTGCCCGAGGGAATATCGCCAAACCATTTTTCAACCAGCAGTCTTACTTTATCGGTCTCCACATGTCCTGCAATCACTAAAATGGCATTACAAGGAGTATAGTGTTTAAAAAAGAAATTCTTTACTTGCGCCAACGTTGCCTTTTCAATATGGGCAAGTTCCTTTCCAATCGTCATCCAACGATAAGGGTGTGTGGTATAAGCCATTTCCCGCATCTTATGCCAAACATCTCCATAGGGTTTGTTGAGATAGTGCTCTTTGAACTCCTCACAAACCACTTTGCGTTGGGTAGCTAAACTTTTCTCTCCAAATGCCAGCGAAAGCATACGGTCGCTTTCTAACCAAAGGGCAGTTTCTAGGTTATCAGCCGGCAACTGAATATAATAGTTGGTCAGGTCGTTGGTAGTATAGGCATTATTTTCTCCGCCAGCCATCTGTAAGGGCTCATCATATTCCGGAATATTAATGGAGCCTCCAAACATCAGGTGCTCAAACAAATGTGCAAAGCCTGTATGCGAAGGGTCTTCGTCACGGGCACCTACGTCATACAATACATTTACCACCGCCATAGGCGTAGAGTGATCTGGATGAACTAAGACCCGAAGTCCATTGGAAAGGGTAAAACTATCAAATTTTATCATGAGGCTACAAAGTTAACCCGAAGCTGGAGTTTCCTGCAATGGTTTGTAACTTTGCGGGATGAACATTAACGATCTTCTGCAAAAAGCAAGCAATTTTGAATTTCTCTCTAAAGAAGAGGGAATGCACTTGTTTGAACTTGCCCCGCTCTCGGATTTGATGTATGTAGCCGATGAGCTTCGCAAAAAACAAGTGCCACACGGAAAAGTGACCTGGCAGATTGACCGTAATGTTAACACGACGAATGTTTGTATCGCCAATTGTAAGTTTTGTAATTTCTATAGAATCCCTGGGCATCCGGAATCCTATATCACTACCATAGACACGTACCGAGAGAAAATTAAGGAGACCATTAAATACGGAGGCGACCAATTGCTGCTACAAGGCGGTCACCACCCTGATCTGGGATTGAAATATTATGTGGACACCTTCCGCTCCATCAAGGCGGAATTTCCCGATATCAAACTACATGCCTTAGGCCCTCCCGAAATTGCCCATATTACCAAACTGGAAAAAAGTACCCACCGGGAAGTGTTACTGGCACTAAAAGAAGCAGGTCTTGATTCTTTACCAGGAGCGGGCGCAGAAATTCTAGTAGACCGCGTTCGTCGTTTAGTATCTAATGGAAAATGTGGGGCTCAAGAGTGGTTAGATGTAATGCACGAAGCACATAAGCTTTATATCACCACATCTGCCACGATGATGTTCGGACATGTAGAAACTCTTGAAGAACGATTTGATCACTTACTTAAACTGCGCGAAGTACAGAGCCGTAAGCCTGAAGACTCCAATGGATTCCTTGCGTTTATCCCTTGGACCTTTCAGGATGTTGATACACTATTGGCAGAAATCAGAGGAGTACAAAATTTAACTACTCGCGAAGAGTATATTCGCATGATTGCTATCAGCCGCATCATGTTACCTAATATCAAGAATATTCAAGCTAGTTGGCTCACTGTAGGTAAAGAAACAGCCGGACTTTGTCTACATGCAGGTGCCAATGATTACGGATCTATTATGATCGAGGAAAATGTAGTGAGTGCGGCAGGTGCTCCTCATCGATTTACTTCGCGCACTATTCAGGAAGCAATTCGCGAAGCAGGCTTTGAACCACAATTACGCAACCAGGAATATAAGTGGAGAGAAATTCCTGCCGACATGGAGGAACAGGTAGTTAATTATTAATACTTTACCAATCTTTCCACCGCCTGCTCGAGCGTTTCGCGTTTTTTTGAGAAGCAGAAGCGAAGTACTTTATCATCTTTGCCGTTAGCATAAAATGCAGAGACAGGAATGGTGGTTACACCGGCTTCTTTCGTGAGGCGAATAGCAAAGTCCATACCTCCCTCGTCGCTGATGCGATTATATTTCGCACCAATAAAATAACTGCCATGACTTGTTAATAACTCAAAGCGTGTGGCCTTCATTAACTCAATGAAGTAATCACGTTTTTCTTGCATTTGTGTAGAAAGTCCTAAATAAGCTTCACGATTTTTTAAAAATTCCGCCAGCGCTACTTGTGTGGGCGTAAAACAACAAAAGGCGTTGAACTGATGAGTTTTTCGAAACTCTTTCATCAAGGGCGCAGGGGCTATGCAATAGCCTAGTTTCCAACCTGTACAGTTATAGACTTTACCAAATGAGAAACAAACAAAGCTGCGTTCTAAGAGATCAGGATAACGAAGTATACTTTGATGAGGGATGTTGTCAAATATCAAATGCTCATACACCTCATCACTGATAATTAAGATATTAGTACCGGTAACAATTTTTCGTAATTCTTCTATATCGTTTGGTCCAATTACCGCACCGGTAGGATTATGTGGAGAGTTGATAAAAATTGCACGTGTGCGAGGAGTAATGGCTTCACGCACAGCATGCCAATCAATATGATAATCTGGATAGACAAGTGGAAGACGTACTGCCACACCGCCATTCACTTCGATATTAGGAATATAACTATCATAGGCAGGCTCAAACATAATCACCTCATCACCCGGATGAAGAATAGCCGTTAAGGCAGAATAAATTGCATAGGTACCACCGGGCGTGATGGTAATTTCTGTATCAGGATTTATAGAGGCGCCGTATAAAAAATTTGCTTTTTCTGCAATCGCTTCTCGCAAAGGCATCCAACCTGGCATGGGTGCGTATTGATTGAAGCCATTATTCATAGCTTTCGTGACCAAGGAAATCAATTCTTCATTCATCGCAAAATCAGGAAACCCTTGTCCTAGATTTACCGCATTATGCTCAGTGGCCAATGCGCTCATGGTAGTAAAAATAGTAGTGCCTACATTGGGAAGTTTAGTCTCTAACATCATAAATATTGATCTCCGATATTTCTTTTGACTTCTGCCACGTACTCTTTAATCTGCTGCTCTTTCTCTTTTTTACAGATCAACAACGCATCGGGTGTGTCTACAATAATATAATCGCGTAAACCTTGTAAAAGGACTAGTTTATTATCGGGCACATGCACCATACAATTATTGGCATCTACCACCATTACATTTTTACCTACCACTGTATTCCCGAAATAATCTTTTTCCATATTATCCGAGGCGCTATTCCAAGTACCCAAGTCACTCCATCCGAAACTAGCAGGGATCACATAGACATTAGAAGCTTTTTCCATTACACCGAAGTCTACGGAGATATTAGTGCATTGAGGATAAATTCTTTCTATGGCTTCTTTTTCCCCAGGTGTATTGAACTGTTCTTTTTCAGCTGCAAACACCTCATACACCTCAGGAAGGTGAGATTCATATGCTTTCAAAATACTTGAAACCCTCCAAGTAAAAATGCCAGCATTCCATAAGAAGTCCCCACTGGCCATAAAGGCTTTTGCAATTTCTTCGTTGGGTTTTTCAGTAAACGTTTTTACTTTATACACATCAGTAGCCGCTTCACGCACATCGTGCTGAATATAGCCGTATCCGGTATTAGGATGGGTGGGCTTAATTCCAATCGTCACTAAAGAATTCACCGTGCTTACAAAGTCGAGTGCTTTTTGGGCAGTAGTTACAAACTGTTCGATTTCGGTTACCAAATGATCTGCAGGAGCCGCAATCATAACCGCCTCAGGGTTTACTGCTTGTAAGCGAAAGGCTACATAAGCAATGCAGGCAGCGGTGTTCTTGCGTGAAGGTTCTGATAAAATATTATCAACAGGCAACTCCGGAAGTTGCTCTTTCACTATGTCAACATATTCCTCTGAGGTTACCACAAACACATTCTCTTTAGGCACTACCTGACTGTAACGATCAAAACTTTGTTGAATCAAGGTTCTTCCCAAACCTAAAATATCCAGAAACTGCTTAGGGTAACGACTACGACTCATTGGCCAAAACCGGCTGCCAATGCCGCCAGCCATAATTGCCACGTACTGATTATTTTTCATAGGAAATTATATAAGGCCCTCGCGCACCAAATCATGAATATGAATTATGCCAAGGTATTGTTGATTTTCGGTAATGGCGAGTTGAGTAATTTCTTTTTTGCGCAATACATCGAGTGCTGACACGGCCATCTCTTCAGGTCCAATGGTAGCTGGATTTTTTGTCATAATGTCTCCGGCATTCATCGTATCAATTGCAATTCCCTTTTCCAGCATACGGCGAAGATCTCCATCGGTTATAATACCCAACAATTCATTATTATTGTTTACCACCGCAGTTACTCCCAATCTACTTACCGTCATTGTCACAATTACCTCGCGAAGGGATTGATCTACCCTCACGCTGGGCTTGTCATTATCTGTCGCTAGGTCCATTACACGCAGATATAATTTTTTTCCCAAGGCTCCACCAGGATGAAACTTTGCAAAATCTTCTGAACGGAAACCTTTCAGTTCCATTAAACAAATAGCGAGCGCATCACCCATTACCAGTTGTGCCGTAGTACTGCTGGTGGGGGCTAAATTATTTGGACAAGCCTCTTGTTTAACCGTAGTGTCAAGTATAATAGAAGCTTGTTTGGCTAAGGAAGAATTTGTTTTGCCTACCATGGCGATGATGGTATTACCAAAATTGCGAATTAACGGGACCAAGACTTTGATCTCCGGACTCTCGCCACTTTTGCTGATAATAATAACTAGATCCTCTTGCTGAATCATACCCAGATCACCATGAATGGCATCAGCGGCATGCATAAATATGGAAGGGGTACCGGTGGAATTAAATGTGGCGACAATTTTTTGCGCAATCACCGCACTCTTGCCAATTCCACTTACGACAATGCGACCCTTTGTATCCGCAAGCGCCTCTACCGCCTTTACAAACTCATCATTAATGGAAGACTTTAATCCTTCAATAGAATTCGCCTCCAGTTCGATAGTTCGAAGGGCCGTATTATGAATCAATTCTTTCATGTTTGGTTCCGTGAGCCTATTTACTAACACCTGTTAGTTACAAGGGTTGGGGCTCAAAATTAATCGTTTATATTAACTACATTCGTTTCCCTTTTTAAAAGGGGGTTCAATTGGAAGAGTATCGATTGGTATTCGTCACTCAACTTACTGAATTATACTAACTTATAATTAATGTATCCAGTTCGAAGGGGATGGGAAAACAACCACAAAAACCTGTTGTAAATCACCTGACAGAACTAAGGAAAAAGGATTACCTTAAAGGACAACATGGGCACCCTCACCAAAAAGACCGCCCCTAAAAAGTCGGCCACTAAAAAAGAACCCGTAGCTCAACATCATCAAGTTGATTTGCATGCGGCACTTCAGCAATATTTTGGATTCAAAAAATTCAAAGGCACACAAGAAAAAGCAATCGAAAGTTTGCTGGCAGGCAAAGACACCTTCGTCATTATGCCCACCGGTGGCGGAAAAAGTTTGTGTTATCAACTTCCCGCCCTGGTAAGTGAAGGCGTGGCCATTGTAGTTTCGCCTTTGATTGCGTTAATGAAAAATCAGGTAGACCTAATACGTGGTTATAGCAGTAACGACAACGTGGCGCATTTTCTAAATTCCACTCTGAACAAAAAAGAAATCAAAGAAGTTCACGACGATTTGAAAAGCGGGAACACTAAGATGCTTTATGTAGCCCCTGAAACATTAACTAAACAGGACAATCTTGAATTCTTTTCCGATCTAAAAATTTCATTTTTTGCTGTCGATGAAGCACATTGTATTTCTGAATGGGGACATGATTTTCGTCCTGAGTACAGAAGACTGCGCGAAATGATGATCCAGATTAATCCGGAAGCTCCAATGATTGCACTTACAGCAACAGCTACTCCCAAGGTGCAAAGCGATATCGTAAAAAACCTGAATCTACGGGAGCCTACTGTCCTGATTTCTTCGTTCAATCGTCCCAATCTTTATTATGAAGTACTTCCTAAAATCAAAAAAGCACAAACGGATGAGAATATTGTGCGCTTGATTAAAGGAATGAAAGGAAGAAGTGGTATCATTTATACCCTGAATCGCAAAACCACTGAAGAACTTGCTGATATATTAATAGCGAATGGGATCAAAGCGGTAGCCTATCATGCCGGACTCGACGCTAAATTAAGAGCGGAGAGGCAAGATCAGTTTTTAGGGGAAGATGTGCAAGTGATATGTGCTACCATCGCCTTTGGAATGGGAATTGACAAACCCGATATCCGTTTCGTTATTCACTATAATATTCCCAAGAGCATTGAGAACTATTATCAAGAAACAGGACGAGCAGGTCGCGATGGGCTGGAAGGACGTTGTGTGTTATATTATTCGCACAAGGATGTTTCTAAGCTAGAGCACCTGATGAGAGACAAACCGCTTAGTGAACGAGAAGTAGGTGCACAACTTATCAACGAAACCGTGTCCTTTGCAGAAACGGGGGTTTGCAGAAGAAAAGTGTTGATGAGTTATTTTGGAGAAACCTATGAGAAAGAGAATTGTGGACTTTGTGATAACTGCAAACATCCCAAAGAGAAAGAAGAGGCCAAAGTCGAAGCGGTACTAGTATTAAAAGCCATTCGTCAACTAGACGAAAGATTTGCAACGGACTATGTAGTGCATATCTTGATTGGAAAATTGACTCCACAAATCACGATGTTTCGTCATGAAGGACTCGATGCTTTTGCCAGTGGTAATGACCGTGATGCTTTCTTCTGGCAGTCACTCATCCGTCAAATGATTCTAGAAGGACTCTTAGCAAAAGATATTGAGGAGTATGGCGTGTTGAAGTTCACGAAAAAAGGAGAAGCTTTCCTCAAAAAACCAAAGAGCTTCACAATTGTATTAAATAAAATGTACGATGACGCCCATGGAGATGACGATTGGGAAGTAGCAGAAGATGGGGAAGGCTCTGCCATCGATCAGCAACTTTTTACACAATTAATGGAGTTGCGTCAAAAAGAGGCGAAGAAAAAATCATTGCCTCCTTTTGTAATCTTCTTGGAAACCTCACTTCAAGATATGGCAACCAGCTATCCTATTACTTTAGAAGGACTGGAAAAATGTCAAGGGGTTAGCAAGGGTAAAGCACTTAAATACGGAAAACCTTTCGTAGAACTTATCGCTAATTACGTTGAAGACAATAATATTATTCGCCCTGACGATTTTGTGATGAAAAGTGTGGTGAATAAAAGTGGTAACAAAGTTTATATCATTCAGAATACAGATAAAAAAGTACCCCTTGAAATCATTGCTAAAAATAAAGGCTGGCGCTTGGACGAGATGTTAGAAGAAATGGAAACCATTGCGGCCAGTGGCACACGGTTGAATCTTGACTATGCTATTGATGAAATGTTAGACCGTGATGAGCAAGAAGAAATTCTGGAGTACTTTAAAAGTTGTGAAACCTCCTCGTTACAAGTAGCACAGGAAGAATTGTCTGAATATGATTTCAACTGGGAACAGTTGAAGATCATGCGCATCAAGTTCCTTACTATGTACGGAATGTAATCTACGGCTGATTCTTATTGATAAATTTTTCCCTTCAATGCTTCTCGATCGGTGGAATTGATGCTAGAAAAAAGATTCAAGGGGGTTCCATTAGCATTAGACTCGATTTCTAATGCACTCACTGAAATCAAATAATTTCTCCAAGCACTTTTATTGGAGGTGGTGTACAGCCGATTATCATTGGGCATGCTCACACAAAGCACTGTAGCAGTACTTGTCATTCTGTTTAAATCCCCATTACCTTTTGGAAGTACGAGCACTACTTTCCAAACTTTGGAAGGAACACGCACGCGGCCATTATCAATAAAAGTAAATTCACCATTGCTACCATAGCCGCCTGCATTGCCGTAAGCACCCATAAAAATCCATGCCTCGTTAGCAGTACCCACTAAGGTATTACGAATGAAATCTTCTAAGCCTTCCCAAGGACCTTGATTTAATGTAGGTGCCTGAGGAATCATATTAGTCATATAAAAAGTAGAAGAATTCGCCGCTACTGAACTAGTGCGATCCGCAGACGGACAGTTGTGACCACGATCAAAACCCGAACCAGAATAACTAGTAGTTGTTACCTTATACCAAGCAGTAGGCAATAAGTCATCAGCACGAAAATCATCCTGACGAGGAGTAGAACCTAAATCATCACTTTGTAAATGCCAAGCTACCCAATTAGGAGTACCCATGGCACTGTTGTAACTAATCTTGTAATAAACATAATCACGCAGATAGTTAGTAGTGTAGGTAGCGTTCGTCTGCGCGTTACTTGGATTCCCCGGTAAAATATGATCATTATCTGCCGTACTGGGCGTGGTGGGGTTGGTGTTATTATTATTGTCTGGAACATCTCTCTTGCAGGAAGCTAATAATACAAGAGAAAAAAACAGGGAGAGCAGGGTAATTTTCCGCATTCGTTTGAGCTTAAGAGCTCAAAAGTAAGGTTAGAAACATCTGCTTTTGAACTTGTTCAGAATGTTTTTGAAGCCTATATTTGCAATCCGCCTAGAAAATGGGAAAGGATGGTGCGGTAGCTCAGTCGGTAGAGCAAAGGACTGAAAATCCTTGTGTCG
>JBMSWW010000001.1:0-65137 GCA_049425065.1 Chitinophagaceae bacterium | reverse complement strand
ACTGCTAACCCTTCTTTTGGCATTACTTATCAGGTGGCTCCTTATAAAAATACAGGGTTATACAATCAGAAATACTTGCCCCGTAAAGGACAAACGTCCGGTCAAATAGAGCTTAACTACTTGAATAATTTCCGGATTATACGTTATGCCGATGTATTACTAATGGCTGCCGAGGCATACAATCGTTCTGCTACTCCTAATGATTCTAAGGCCCAGGATTATTTAAATAAGGTTAGACAAAGAGCATTTCAAAACACACAACACAATTCAAGTGCCACTGGAGATGCCTTATACCAGGAAATTTTAGCGGAGAGAAGATTGGAACTTGCTATGGAAGGTGATCGCTTCTTTGATTTGGTACGCACCGGTCAAGCAGCAGGTAAAATTCAGGGCTTTACTTCCAATAAACATGAGGTATTCCCTATTCCGCAACAAGAAATTATTGTTTCAAACCTTACTCAAAACCCCGGCTATTAATAGCCAATAAAAAACTAAGTATGAAAAAGATCAATTCTTTAGCTGGCTGGTTAATGGGGCTACTTTTAATAGTCGGCTGTACAAAAAAGGAGTTTACAGATACCTCCTTTGTTGAAAGAGGTGAAGCGCCCTCTGCATTAAGCGCTATGTTTGAAATTACCCAAGATAATTCAGGTTTAGTTACTATCACACCAAACGGTACAGGTGCTGTATCTTATGATGTATATTTTGGGGATGGAACTACTACTCCTGCTAAAGTAGCTGCCGGGAAAAATACTACTCACACTTATGCAGAAGGAGTGTATACGGTAAAATTGGTAGGCTATGCTGTTAATGGGAAAACTACTGAATCTACACAAGAATTAACTGTTGCATTTCGTGCACCAGAAAACTTGGTGGTGAATGTTACTGTGGATCCTGCCAACAATTACAAGGTAAATGTGAGCGCGACTGCTTTGTATGAAACTAATTTCAAAGTTTATTTTGGTGAAAATCCTAACGAGATACCGGTCACTTTTTTAGAAGGGCAAACTGTTAGTCATGTGTATGCGGCCACAGGAACTTACCAAGTAAAAGTAGTGGCCTTCAGTGGAGGTGCTGCAACTACTGAACAAATTACTCCTGTTACCATTTTTGACCCCTTAGAATTACCTCTAACATTTGAGTCGACTACCCTTAATTATGCATGGACAAATTTTGATGGAGGGGATGTAACTGTAATTGCCAACCCACAGTCTGGTGGTATTAATACTTCTGCTAAAGTAGGAAGGATGATCAAAAATCCTGGCCAGGTTTGGGGAGGTAGTTTTATCACGCTCAGTAGCAATATTGACTTTTCTGCCAATAAAGTTTTCCGCATGAAAGTGTACTCTCCTCGTGTGGGAGCCAGAGTGTTACTGAAAGTTGAAAATTCGTCTAATTCCGGGCAAAATTATGAACGTGAAGTAGTGACTACGCGCGCCAATGCTTGGGAAGATTTAGCATTTGACTATCGCGGTATTAATGTTGCGAATTCGTACAATCGTATTGTATTAATTTTTGATCTCGGCACAGCAGGCGATGGTTCTCCAAACTTTACCTGGTTATTTGATGATATCCGTCTGGTAAATACAATGCCCTTGGAACTTCCTTTAGATTTTGAATCGTCTCCTTCTACCTACCCTTGGTTTGACTTTGATGGAGGTAACGTTACTACAGTTGCGAATCCGGCTGTGGGAGGGATTAATACCAGTGCTTCTGTAGCCAAAATGGTCAAAAATGCAGGACAGGTTTGGGGAGGTAGTTTTTTAACCCTCAGTGGTCCTATTGACTTTTCAGTAAATAAAGTTTTCCGTATGAAGGTGCACTCTCCACGTGTGGGTGCTAAAGTGTTATTGAAAGTAGAGAACTCTGCCAATGCTGGCCAGAATTATGAAAAAGAGGTTACAACAAGTATTGCAAATGCTTGGGAAGACCTGGTGTTTGATTATTCAGGAATTAACACAGGTAATTCTTATGATCGTATTGTATTGATCTTTGAATTAGGAACTATGGGAGATGGGTCTTCTAATTTCACTTTCTACTTTGATGATATTCGTCTTACCAATACATTCCCCTTACAATTGCCTTTAAATTTCGAATATCCGATTACTTATTCTTGGTTTGATTTCGACGGTGGTAATGTTACCATGGTGAATAATCCATTCTCTGGAGGCGTTAATACTAGTGCCAAAGTAGCTAAAATGGTAAAAAATCCGGGACAACCTTGGGGCGGAAGTTTCCTAACTCTTGATGGGCCCATCAATTTTGGGCTATCGACTCAGTTACGAATGAAGGTGTATTCGCCAAGAGCAGGTGCAAAAGTTTTATTGAAGGTGGAGAACTCTGCAAATGGTGCCCAGAATTTTGAAAGAGAGGTAGTGATTCCTAATGGAAATGCATGGCAGGAGATGAGCTTTGATTTTTCAGGTATCAATACCGGTAATACGTATGACAGGGTGGTAATCATTTTCGATCTAGGTACCATGGGTGACGGTTCCCCCAACTTCACGTATTATTTTGACGATATCAGGCTTAATTAATTCAAAAAAACAATTGCTATGAAAACGATTCGCCATATAAGTGCACTCTTAGTAGTGTTGCTATTAACAATTACTTCTTGTCAAAAGCAAGAATATAGTTTTGGAGAGTTGCGCAACCCCACTGATCTTACCTTAACAGCTGTAGTAGCTGGTGTTGATGCCAATAACCCCAATGGAGATGGCTCTGGACAAGTAACTATTACGGCTACTGCCAAAGGCGCACTTACTTATCAAATGGACTTTGGAGATGGCATCAAAAAAGTAGTTCCCTCCGGAACGCTTACTTACAAGTACAATACACCTGGAACCTCCAGCTTTACTATTACTGTAAATGCAGTGGGTACAGGCGGTGCTCTTTCCACCATCAGCAAACGCATTACTGTGTTTGTGGCCTTCACTATCCCTGCAGATATTGTATCCTCATTAACTGGTACAGGATCTAAGGTATGGATCACCGACAATGAAGCTCCTGGTCATTTTGGAGTTGGCCCGAATAATGAGTTTTCTCCCATTTGGTATTCAGCTGTTCCTAACTCAAGGGAAGCTTGTGCTTACGATGACGAGATTACATTTTCTAAAGATGGTGCCGGACGTATTTTTATGAACGTAGATAATAAAGGTGCTTCGTTCTCCATCGGTGCTTCCACAGGATTTTATGGCTTCAGTGGCGGGGATGGCTGTTATCCAATGCAAACCGGTGGCAACAAGCAATTGGTCTTCATGAATGCTACTTCAGGATCCACTGCGGCCGTTTCTACCCAAATTCAATTCATGGTACCTGGCAATGGGATTATTAATTTTGGAACTGGAGGGGTAGTGTATGAAATTCTTTCTATTTCTCCCACTGCTATTCATTTGAGAAATATCGGATCCGACAATAATTCTTGGTATCAAAAGTTAAAACCCAAGCCGTAACAACATGACTTTTTATTCATGTTTGTTTTTTTCTTTTGTCACGCTAAGCACGATTTTTGGCTCATGCGGGAAGGGGGATTCCCCTTCTCCCGCAGGGCCACCTACTAACCTTTCACTTTCCTTTGTAGTTAGTACTGATAATTCTGGTAACGTAAACTTTACGGCTACCTCTACTAATGCTATATCCTACGAATATGATCTTGGTAATGGGGTATTTCGTACTGTGGCTAATGGCTTACTTACTTATCAATACCCAGCTTCCGGAACATATGCAGTGAACGTGATCGCAAAAAGTTCCAGTGGTCAAACTACTTCCACTAGAGCTTCGGTAACTGTTACGGTTGCCCGTTCATTAGTTTGGTCCGACGAATTTGATGCACCGGGTGCTCCTGATCCTGCTAAATGGGGCTACGATATTGGCGCGGGCGGTTGGGGCAACAATGAGTTGCAGTATTATACCAACCGATTGGACAATGCTATCATTTCTAATGGAACCCTGAAGATTATTGCTAAACGAGAATCTTTTTCCGGCAGTCCTTTTACTTCGGCCAGATTATTATCCAGAGGCAAGTTTAGTTTCCAATTTGGAAGAGTGGAAGTAAGAGCCAAGTTGCCTGCAGGGGTAGGAACCTGGCCTGCTATTTGGATGTTAGGTAATAACATTGGAACGGTAGGTTGGCCTGCATGTGGTGAAATCGATATCATGGAACACAAAGGCAGTGAATTGAATAAAATTTATGGGACGGTTCATTACCCTGGAAACTCTGGGGGGAATGCTATTGGAGGTTCACGCACTGTAGCTAATGTTACTACAGAATTTCGTGTTTATAGTGTTGAGTGGAATCCACAGTTCATCAAATTCTTGATAGACGATGTAGAGTTTTTCAGTTTCGCGAACAATAATACAGTACCCTTCAATCAACCCTTCTTTTTGCTACTTAATGTAGCTATGGGAGGAACTTTTGGGGGCACTGTTGATCCTGCCTTCAATAGTGGTACAATGGAAATTGACTATGTGCGTGTTTACAATTAATTAAATTATTTTATGACTTTCACACCAGTTTGTACTGTGCAGAAATATTTTTTGCTACTCTTTTTTATAATGAGCTCTTTGGTAGGTTTTTCACAAAAGTTCACTCGAAAATTAGTGTGGGCTGATGAATTCAATTACCAAGGGTTACCTGATAGCACTAAATGGGATTACGATAAAGCAAGAGGTTGTCCTTCCAATTGTAGATGGGGGAATAATGAATTACAATATTATACCTGGAACAGAAAGGAGAATGCAAGGGTGGAAAATGGTCATCTGATTATTGAGGCGCGCAAAGAACAACGCGAGGATGCTAAGTATACTTCCACTCGTTTAGTAACTCGTAACAAAGGGGATTGGAAATATGGCCGCATTGAAGTGAGAGCCAAATTGCCCAAAGGGAAGGGAATGTGGCCTGCTATTTGGATGCTGCCTACTGATTGGAAATATGGCGGATGGCCTCATAGTGGGGAAATTGATATTATGGAAAATGTCGGCTATATGCCTGATTCTTTATTTGGCACGGTTCATACAGGTGCCTATAATGGCATGATCGGTACTCAAAAAGTGAAAGGCATCTATGTGAATGATCTTTCTACCAATTTTCATGTGTATGCCATTGAATGGAATGAAAAGTCAATTTCTTTCTATGTTGATGACAAATTGTACAATGTTTTTCATAATGACAATAAAGGCAGTGCATCTTGGCCATTTGACCAACGCTTTCATTTATTAATCAACATAGCCGTAGGAGGAGATTGGGGTGGACGATTTGGCATCGATGATTCCGCATTTCCGCAGCAATTGCTAGTTGATTTCGTTCGTGTCTATCAATAAGTAAAAATGAAACTTGTCGCTTACATTTCAGGATTTTTTTTGTTGTTTTCAACCTTTAGTAGTTTAGCAACTTTCGCACAGCAAAAAACTATCGATCAGAAAGTTGATTCAGTACTTAGTCTAATGACCTTAGACGAAAAAATGGGGCAATTGAATCAGTACAGTAGCGATTTTGCCAGTACAGGCCCCATTACAAAAGAAGGCGATAAACAAAATCAGATTCGTGCGGGGAAAATAGGCTCATTTTTAAATGTTATTGGCGCAGCTCGTAATCGTAGTTTACAGGAAATTGCCATGCAATCAAGGTTGCGTATCCCTTTATTAATGGGTCAGGATGTGATTCATGGCATTCGAACTATTTTTCCAATTCCATTAGCAGAAGCGGCCAGTTGGGATCTTACCTTGTTGGAACAATCTGCACGTATTGCGGCTACGGAAGCCGCAGCGGCAGGGATTCATTGGACTTTTGCTCCTATGGTTGATATAGCGCGCGACCCACGCTGGGGCCGTGTCATGGAAGGTGCCGGAGAAGATCCTTTTTTAGGAAGTATGATTGCCCGCGCAAGAGTAAAAGGATTTCAGGGGAAAGGTTTGGGAAAAGTAGATGCTATAATGGCTTGTGCAAAACATTTTGCCGCCTATGGTGCTGCGGTGGGAGGACGAGACTATAATAGTGTGGATATGAGTCTTCGTCAATTGTACGAAGTATATCTTCCTCCCTTTAAGGCTGCTGCTGAGGCAGGTGTAGCTACGTTCATGAATGCATTTAACGATTTGAATGGAGTACCTGCCACTGGAAATCATTATTTACAACGAAAGGTCTTGAAGCAAGATTGGAAATTCAAAGGTTTTGTAGTGAGTGACTGGGGTAGTATAGGTGAAATGATCAATCATGGTTTTGCCATTGATAATAAAGATGCTGCTCATAAAGCAATTATAGCTGGGTCTGATATGGACATGGAGAGCAGAAGGCATATTTCACATTTGGGTAACCTAGTACGTGAAGGAAAAGTTCCTGTGGCTACTATAGATGATGCGGTAAGAAGAGTGCTTCGCAAAAAATTTGAAATGGGATTATTTGAGGATCCATTTCGTTTTTGTGATACCGCTAGAGAGCAAAGGGTGTGGAGCAATCCCACTCATCGGGTAGTGGCTCGTGAAATAGCTCGTAAAAGCATTGTATTATTAAAGAATGAAAGCCCGAAAGGGTCTTCTACGCCTTTACTTCCGTTGCAAAAAACTAGCAATAAAAAAATCGCCTTGATTGGACCTTTTATAAAAGCGGTGGGAGAACATAATGGTTTTTGGAGTTATAGCTGGCCAGATGACTCTTTACGTATGGTAACTATTTGGCAGGGCCTGCAATCGAAGCTAGGCAAAGTGAATCAACTATTATATGCACAGGGTTGCTCAGTGCAACAGATGGACACTACCGGTTTTGCGGAAGCGCGTAAAGTGGCTTTACAATCGGATGTGATTGTGTTGAGTGTAGGCGAAGCACATGATATGAGTGGTGAAGCAAAAAGTAAAAGCAGTATTCGTTTGCCCGGCGTACAGGAATTACTAGTAAAAGAAATGGTGGCTACTGGAAAACCAGTTGTAGTGCTGATCAGTGCAGGTCGTCCGCTGGTGTTTAATTGGATCAGTGAAAATGTGCCTGCTATTCTCTATACTTGGTGGTTGGGAACTGAGGCTGGTAATGCAATTGCTGATGTATTAGTGGGGGACTATAATCCTGCAGGAAAATTACCGATGACCTTTCCTCGTAATGAAGGACAGATTCCCATCTACTATAATTATTATAGTACCGGTCGTCCCTTCAAATCAGAAAATGATTTTACCTATGTAACGGCCTATATTGATCTTCCTAATACTCCTCAATATCCTTTTGGTTATGGGCTTAGCTATACTCAGTTTAGTTATGACAGTATTCGTCTTAGTAGTAAAGAACTAAAAATTGGACAACAATTGGAGGCGAAGATTCGGGTTACTAATACGGGATCCCTGGCAGGAGAAGAGGTAGTGCAATTATATGTACAGGATGAAACCTCATCGCTGGTTAGGCCTGTCCGTGAGTTGAAAGGCTTTCAGAAAATTAGTTTGCAACCCGGTGAATCTAAAGAGCTTGTTTTTAGGGTTGGTGATGCTGAGCTTGCTTTTTATAATGAGCAATTAGAATACAAGTCCGAGCCAGGTGTCTTTCATATATATTTAGGAGGAGACAGCCGGGCGGATCGAAAGGCCAGTTTTACCCTTCTTTAATTTCTTCGAAATCGATATAGTCATCCTTTTGTGCCCCAGTATTACCCGCTGAATGGGTTCGGTTTTTACCGGACTCAAAGCCTGTCGGGTTACTGGCCCCAGCTTGGGGTCCCTGATAGGGGTTCTGCATTTGTTGGGCTCTCATTTGTTCCTGCATCTGCTCCTGCATCTGTTTAAAGCTCTTCCGGAGCTGCCTTCCGGCCTTAAAAAGGGGGATTACCAGCCTGAAAATAAACTGAAAAGCCAGATAAAGTGCCAGGAAAAGGAGAATGTACTTCATGTCGTCGCAAAGATACGGAGCCTGACCCCCCTTTTTTATTTTGGTGAACAGCGGCTCATTCCGTAATTTTGTACCCTAAAGATTATTGAAGGGAACGGAGTCGTTCCCTTCTTCTTTTTACCTATATGGACCAAACTAGTTTGATCAAGACCCTGGAAAGTAGGACCCTGAGCCTGATTGAGGCCGAAAAGGAACATTTTTTGGTGGAGATTCGAATCAAGCCCACAAATAATATTAAGATATATATTGATGGAGATCAAGGAGTTAGTGTTGATAAATTAGTATCATATAATAGAAAGCTCTATCGTCAGTTGGAAGAAGAGGGCCTTTTTCCCAACGGAGATTTTTCGCTGGAATTGTCTTCTCCCGGCCTAGGGGAGCCCTTGAAGCTTAACCGTCAATATGTTAAAAATATAGGCCGCCCGGTTGAAGTTCTGTTGCAGGAGGGGCAAAAGCTCGAAGGGACGCTCAAAGCAGTAACGGAGGCTGAGGTTGAAATTGAAACTGTAAAAGGGAAGGGAAAGAAGGCAGTAACTGAGCTGCATGTCATTCCTCTCGCAACTATAAAAACAACAAAAGTTCAAATCAAATTCTAAAACAGAAACGGTTCAAAACCTTGCATTATGTCTAGTATTAACCTAATTGATGCTTTCCAGGATTTTAAAGACGCGGAAAATATCGATCGTCCCACTATGATGAAAGTGGTAGAAGATGTATTCAAGACCCTGCTGCGTAAAAAATATGGAAGTGATGAAAACTTCGATGTAATTGTTAACGCGGAGAAAGGAGACTTGGAAATTATTCGTCGTCGTATGATTGTAGAGGACGGGGAAGTTGAAGATCCTTTGGCACAGGTAGCTTACACGGAAGCCGTAAAAATTGAGCCAGACTTTGAAGTGGGAGAAGAACTCTATGAGGAGATCGACTTACTCGACTTTGGTCGTCGTGCCATTCTTGCTGCCAAACAAACCTTGGCGAGCCGTATCAGTGACCTGAAGAAAAATGCCTTAGCCAAAAAGTATAGTGATCGTATAGGCGATATTATCAGTGCCGAGGTATATCAGGTATGGAAGAAAGAAATTTTATTGTTAGATGAAGAGGGAAATGAATTGATCCTTCCAAAGAGCGAACAAATTCCACAGGATTATTTCAAAAAAGGAGAGAGCATTCGTGCAGTGGTAAGACGCGTAGATTTGAAAAATAATAACCCAGTTATTATTTTATCTCGTACGGCTCCTGAGTTTCTCGCTAAATTGTTGGAAATTGAAGTGCCAGAAATTTTTGATGGTCTTATCGTTATTAAAAAAATTGTGCGCGATCCAGGAGAAAGGGCCAAGGTGGCTGTGGAGTCCTTTGATGATCGTATTGATCCGGTAGGTGCATGCGTGGGAATGAAGGGTAGTCGTATTCACGGCATTGTACGTGAATTGAAAAATGAGAATATAGACGTAATTAACTTTACTACGAATATTCAACTATTGATTCAACGTTCCTTAACGCCGGCTCGTATCACTAGTATGGAACTGGATACAGAAGGAAAGCATGCAAATGTGTACCTGGCGCCTGATCAGGTATCTCTGGCTATTGGTCGTCGTGGAGTGAATATCAAGTTGGCTTCCGAGCTTACGGGATACGAGTTAGATGTCTATCGTGATAATGAGGGTGAAGAAGAAGAGTTTGACATCGACCTCGATGAATTTAGCGATGAGATTGATAGTTGGGTAATTGATGAATTGAAGCGAGTGGGGTGTGACACCGGTCGCAGTGTATTGAAATTGACTCCTGATGAGTTGGAGCGAAGAACAGATTTAGAAAAAGAAACGATCCAAGATGTTCTTCGTGTGTTGAAGACTGAATTTGAAAACGAATAATAAGTAATAACAGTACTGAATGTCAGAATTAAAACTTCCCCGATTACTGGCGGCGGCCAAAGAGTTCAACATTGGTCAGGATACCCTTATCGATTTTTTAGTAGGCAAGGGTTTCCCCAAAGATGAAATGAAGCCTACTTCCAAGTTAACGGAGGATATGTATCGCTCTTTGCAACAGGAATTCCAAAGTGATAAGGCCGCTAAGATGAAAAGCGACCAGTTGGAACTTCCAAAAGCTGCGCAGGGCGAAGTCCGTAAGAAAAAAGAAGAAGAAGAGATTACTTTCAAATCTACATCTGGTAAGAAGACTAGCAAAAAGGGAAAAGAAGAACCCGCTGCTGAAGTAGTGGAGAAACCAGAAGTGGAAGAAGCGGCGGCGGGAACAACTCATCCAGTGGTTGAAGAGGCGGTGACCAAAACGGAAGCTCCTGAGTCAGGGGGTCCTAAAGTGATCAGCAAGATCGATCTTTCTGCAATTGATTCTTCTACCCGTCCTAAGCGTGGGGCAAAAGCGAAGAAAGAGGCTATTGATGAAAAGCCTGTTGTTAAGCCCAAGAAAAAAACAACAAAAACAGAAGAGGCGCCACCGGTTGCTGAAGTGAAGCCTACGGTTGAACCGGGTTCTATTGAAGAGACGGTAGAGGAAGCTCCTCCTACGGTTGAGAATATCGAAGTGGAGAAGTTATCAGGTCCAAAGATCCTTGGTAAAATTGAATTACCTGTAGATAGCGATACACGTCCTGTACGTGAAGAAAAGAAACCTCGTAAGCGTATCCCCATTGCCAAAAAAGAGGCCGGGCATCGTGAAGTGTTTATCAATAAAGATCAGGATGGACGTAGTGGTGGCGGATTTAACCGTGGTCGCGGTGGTGCACGTCCCCAACCGCAACGCGGAGGAGTAAAGAGAGAAGAGAAGCTGATTGATGAAAAAGAAATTCAGCGTAAGATACAAGAGACACAAGCCAAATTGAGTGGCGGTGCCGGAAAGGGAAAGAATGTTAAGAAGCTGCGTCGCGAAAAGCGGCAGGAAATGGCAGAGGCAATGGGCGAAGCAGCTACAGACAATAAATTACAATTAACGGAGTTCATCAGTGTGAGTGAATTGGCGAATCTGATGGATGTAAGTTTTGCTGAAGTAATCAGCAAGTGTATGAGTTTGGGTATAATGGTGTCTATCAATCAGCGATTGGATGCTGAGGTGATAGAATTGGTGGCTAGTGAGTTTGGATTTGATGTGGAGTTCATTGATATGGAAAAACAACTCGAGTTGGAAAATGATGTGGAGGAAGAAGAGGATGAAGCAGCTCTGCAACATCGCTCTCCCATTGTTACCATCATGGGTCACGTTGACCACGGTAAAACCTCTTTGCTTGACTATATCCGCAGCGCAAATGTCGTAGCCGGTGAGGCCGGAGGAATAACGCAGCACATTGGTGCTTATCGCGTAGCTCTTCCGAATGAAAAAGAAATTACCTTCTTGGATACTCCAGGTCACGAAGCCTTTACAGCGATGCGTGCTCGTGGTGCCAAGGTTACGGACATTGCGGTGATTGTAGTTGCGGCAGATGATGCCATCATGCCTCAAACACGTGAGGCCATCAGTCACGCACAGGCAGCGGGTGTACCGATGATCTTTGCGATCAACAAAATCGATAAGGATGGAGCCAATCCTCAAAAAATCTATGAGCAGCTTTCCCAAATGAATATTCTGGTAGAGGAGTGGGGCGGCAAGTTCCAAAGCCAGGAGCTTTCTGCAAAGAAGGGACTGAACATCGATAAATTATTAGATAAAATATTATTAGAGGCAGAGATGCTGGATCTAAAAGCCAATCCTGATCGTGAGGCTACGGGTACCATCATCGAGGCTTCATTGGATAAGGGACGTGGTTTCGTAGCCACTCTATTAGTAGAAAATGGTACACTTCACCCTGGTGATCTGGTGGTGAGTGGTCAGTACTACGGAAGAGTGAAAGCCATGTTCAACGAAAGAAATAAGAAAGAAACAGTGGCGGGTCCTTCCGCTCCAGCGGTAATTCTTGGATTGAATGGAGCTCCACAAGCAGGAGAAAAATTTAAGGTCTACGCGGATGAGGCCGAAGCCAAAGAAATTGCCAACCGTCGTGCACAGATTCTTCGTGAACAAGGTATTCGTACTAAGAAACATATTACCTTGGATGAGATTGGTCGTCGATTGGCATTGGGTAGCTTCAAAGAGCTCAATGTGATTATTAAGGGTGACGTGGATGGATCTGTGGAAGCCCTCAGTGACTCTTTACAGAAACTCTCTACACAAGAGATTGTGGTGAACGTAATTCATAAAGGCGTTGGTCAGATCAATGAGAGTGACATTGTATTGGCAGAAGCTTCTGATGCCATTGTGATAGCCTTTAACGTGCGTCCTTCGCTACAAGCCTCGAAGATGGCTGATAATGCGGGTATTGAAATTAAGATGTACTCGATTATCTATAACGCCATAGAGGAAATTAGAGGTGCTATGGAGGGAATGTTGGAGCCGAAGACCCAAGAGAAGATTGTGGCCAACGTGGAAATTCGTGAAGTATTCAAGTTTGATAAAGTAACCGTAGCCGGATGTTTTGTACGGGATGGTAAAATAAAACGTGATTCTAAAGTACGCCTGATTCGTGATGGTATTGTGGTATATCCAACTGCCGAAGGAGTCACTGCAGAGCTAGCCTCTTTGAAGCGATTCAAAGATGATGCAAAGGAGGTGCTTTCCGGTATGGAGTGCGGATTAACCATCAAGAACTTTACGGATGTGAAGGCGGGTGATGTGGTAGAGGCCTACGAAATAGAAGAAGTAAAAAGAACGCTCTAAGCTTTTGTTAAACTCAAAGTGGCAGTACCTCACCATGGGGAGGGCCACTTACTTTTGGAACCATGTATAGTATAACCAAGCTCTCTTTTACATTGTTGGCAGTTGTATGCTGCCTAACTGTTGTTGCACAACCCAAAAAAGTAATAGCCGATAAGATAGCCGGAGTGGTAGGTGACAAAATCATCTTACTCTCCGATATCAAAAACTCTGTAGCGGATATTGCCCGTCGTGGGGAAGCGGTTCCCCCGAATGCAGAATGCTTGTTGATGGAGCAGGCTGTAATTTCTAAAGTAATGATGTTGCAGGCACAGAAAGATTCTCTTCCTGTAACGGATGAAGATGTAGAGGCTGATCTTGACAATCGTATTCGCACCTATATTAGTCAGTTCGGTAGTCAGGATGCCGTAGAAGAATTAGCTGGTAAAACAATTTACCAGATCAAGGATGATGCCCGCGAGTCAGTTCGGGAACAAAAGTTAGCAGGGGCCATGCAAAGTAAAGTGGTGGAAAATGTACGCATTACTCCTGTAGAAGTAAAAGCCTGGTTCGAAAAGATCCCAAAAGATAGTTTGCCCTTTTACGAATCTGAATTGGAGATTGGTCAGATCATTGTCTATCCAAAGGCTTCCAGAGATTTGGAGGAATATATCATTGGCGAAATGAATAACTATCGTCGCCAGATAGAATTAAAGTTGACCACTTTTGAACAAATCGCGAAGCGAGTTTCAGAAGATCCGGGAAGCAAAGATCGAGGAGGACAATATCAGCTCAATAGGAATGAGAAAACCTGGGATCCTGTGTTTTTGTCTACAGCTTTTCGTTTGAAGGAAGGTGAAATTTCTCCGCCCGTAAAATCAAAGTTTGGGTTTCATATTATACAAATGGTGCAACGTAACGGAGATGATGCTATTGTTCGTCATATTCTACGCATTCCTCCTGTTACCCAAGATGAGATTGATCAGGCGAAAAGAAAATTAGATACCGTCCGCTCAAAAATTATTGCGGGTACCATGAATTTCAATGAAGCTGCCACTAAGTATAGTGATGATGAAGCGGCAAAGTATACGGGTCCTTATATTACCAATCGTGATGGATCTACTTTTGTGACCATTGATCAACTAGATCGTGAAATGGTAAATATGATCAGTAAGCTCACTCCTGGTGATTACTCACAGCCAGTTCCCTATGATAACGAACAAGGGAAAAAAGGAGTACGGATTATTCACTTAAAATCTCGCTCTGCCCCACATCGGATGAATATGCAGGATGACTACAGTCGCATTGCTCAGTTTGCGCTGGAGGAGAAGAAAGCCAAGGTGATGGAAAAATGGATTCAGGGGAAATTATCGGTGTATTACGTGATGATCGATCCGGTAACTGCAGAGGAATGTCCGCAATTGAAGAAGTACACCGCTGCTAATTGATCTATTATGAGCGACCCTATCAAACACGAATGTGGATTAGCTTTTATCCGCCTTCGTAAACCTTTTTCTTATTACCAACAACAATATGGTACTGCGCTCTGGGGTCTGAACAAGCTCTACCTGCTGATGGAAAAACAGCATAACCGTGGGCAAGACGGTGCTGGTGTGGTTGCGGTTAAATTACATTCAGAACCAGGGTATCCCTTCATGAATAGGATTCGCAGCAATGCCCCCCAAGCCATTGCGGACATTTTCCAACGAATTGGTGCCGAGGTGAATGAATTTGAAAAATATAACCCTGGTGTACGAAATCATCCTGGGTTACTAAAAGGGAATATTGATTTCATGGGTGAAATCTTATTGGGGCATCCTCGTTATGGAACCCAAGGGAAAAATAAACTTGAATATTGTCATCCATTTATTAATCGTGACATTATTCCCTCGCGCAACATTGCATTGGCGGGCAATTTTAATATTGTCAATGCCGATGAATTATATGCCACTATTGGACGAGAACCTAACGAAGAAGTTCGTTCCAGTGATTTGGCCGCATTGATCGAGCTGATGTATAATTATCTCTGTGAGGAAGATGAGAAGTTACCTGGCCAGTTAGATATTAAAACTGTTTTACGTAAGACCATCCCCTTACTAGACGGAGGTTTTCATGTAGGCGGGGCAACTGGTAATGGAATTTCTTTTGTATTTAGAGATGCGCACGGTATACGTCCCTCTTACTACTATATTAATGAAGAAGTAGTGGTTGCGGCTTCAGAGCGTGCGGCTATTCGTACAGCTTTCAATGTTCCAGAGAATGAAGTGAAAGAGTTGATGCCGGGCCAAGGTTTGATTGTGTATGAAAATGGCGAACTAGAGATTGAACAACTTGTTTCTCCGAAAGAAAGAAAAGCTTGCAGTTTTGAACGTATTTATTTTTCTCGCGGTAGTGATGAAAAAATTTATCGAGAAAGAAATCTATTGGGCTTTCATTTGAGTGAACCTGTTTTAAAAGCAATTGATTACGATTTAAAGAATACAATTTTTTCTTTTATTCCTAATACTGCCGAAACTGCTTTCTATGGAATGTTAAAGGGAATGGAAGGGTATCTTAATCGTATTAAGGTAGAAAGAATTATGAGCTGGGGTAAGGATTTTGATGAACAGAAGCTCAGTGAAATGATTCATCGCCGCATTCGGGTAGAAAAAATTGCTATTAAGGATGTTAAGATGCGCACGTTCATTACAGAAGATGCCAATCGTAATGAAATGGTACAGCACGTTTATGATATTACGTACGGTACTGTTCGTGCCGGGGAAGACACGCTGGTAGTAATTGATGATTCCATTGTACGAGGTACTACCTTGAAAGAGAGTATCATCCGCATGTTGGGGCGACTGCAGCCAAAGAAGATTATTGTAGTTTCCTCCTCTCCTCAAATTCGTTACCCTGATTGTTACGGTATCGATATGAGCAAGATGGGAGATTTTATTGCTTTTAATGCAGCGGTAGCCTTATTAAAAGAGCAAGGTCGTGCTGGGTTCTTACAAGAACTACTAGAGCGTTGCCAAAAGTTGGAGCAAGAAGGAAACCTAGATTCAGAAAATGTGGTTCGTCAGTTGTATAAGCAATTCACTACTGACCAGATTACGGAGAAGATCGCAGATTTGATCACTTCTCCCGAATTAAAAATACCGGTGCAAGTAATTTTCCAGCGTATCGAAGACCTGCATGCTAGTTGTCCTAATAATTTAGGGGACTGGTACTTTACAGGGAATTATCCCACAAAGGGAGGTAATAAAGTGGTGAATCAAGCATTCATCAATTATATGGAGGGCCGCAACGAACGTGGGTACTGATGCTAAAATAGTAGTGCTAATAAGACATGCCAAAGCGGTTTCTCCCTATGGCGACTATAAAGATATAGATAGACCTCTAACAAGCCGTGGTGCCGAAGAGGCAAAAGGGATGGCCAACTGGTTGCGTGAAAAGTTAGCACTTCTCTCTGAATTCACTCCCTTGTTTTTAACAAGCACTGCACTACGTACCCAAGAAACTGCTGCAATCTTTTCTGAAACACTCTCTTATCCTCTAAAAAACATACAGCCCCATTCGCAACTTTATCTCCCGCAGAAAGATATTTTTTATGAAGTAATAGAAGATGTTGTTGATTCTATTAACACCCTTTTTGTTTTTTCTCATAATAATGGCATTACTGATTTTGCAAATTCACTTACCAATAATAGAATCGACGTTATTCCTCCTTGTGGAGTAGCAGTTTTCAAGGTAGAAACTACTGCATGGAAAAACATTCGTAATACCACTAAAGAATGGCTTTGGTTTAAGACCCCAGACTTACTAGGTTGAAATTAAGGGGTTGGCTTTTTGCTAACTAGGTATACTCCTCCAAAAATTAGCAGGGCGGCGATGATTTTTTCAAGACTGAATTGTTCATTGAGGAATAAGGCTGCGATGATAGCGGCAAAGATGGGTTGTGTGTAGATATAACTTCCCGTAGTAGCCGCTCCCAAATGTTTTAATCCATAGGTATTGAATGAATAGGTAAGGAAAGTACCAAAGAAGACAATAGATCCCAAGGCAGCTATATGATACAAGTGTGCCTGTTGCCAATTAATAGCGACTACCTCATTCCAACTGAAGGGGAGTATAAAGAAAAATCCTAGTGTAAATACCCAGCGTATTACATGCAAGGGAGAGTATTTTGTCATGAGAGGTTTTACCAAGATAAAATAGATGGCATAGGAAATTGCATTGATGAGAATCAAAAGATCTCCTATGCTGGAGGCCACTCCTCGAGGGTCGCGGGAGAATACTAGTAACATCGCTCCTCCAACCCCTAAAAAAAGACCCAAGCCATTCCAGCCTGAAAATTTTTCTTTTAGCCACCAAAAGGCAAACACGGAAATTAAAATGGGAGTACTTAACATGAGTAAGGCCGCGTGGATGGTGGAGGTCATGGTCAGTCCTTTCACAAATAGCATTTGATTCACGGCAACTCCTGTGATAGCACAAAGAATAAAACGTTTTAGGTCTTTGGGTTCAATGCCTGCTGGTTTTTTTGAAAATGCCCAAAGTGTCCAGAATAAGAGAAAGGATATTCCAGTTCGGAAAAAGTTCACCCCATAAGCTCCTACTATAGAGGGGGAGATAAATTTTACGAGACTCAGATTCGTCGCAAAGAAAAAGTTGGTCACTAAAACTGCGATATGTGCCTTGGTAATGGATTTCAAGGGGAATCAATTAAGGCAAAGAACGTAAATAAAAACGGACTCTTTCTTTTATCAAATTATAATTTCCAAGGGCAACACTGCTTGGCTGGTAGGAATAAGTGCTTGCTTTTTTGATAAGCATTGACAATTCCAGTTTTTTTTGTGTGCTGCAAATGGCCCATCGCTTTTTATTACAATATTTTGCTAAGTATTCCTGTTCTGCTTGTCCAGGGGTAGGGATCAGTATTAATCTTTTCTGAAACGGTAACAACTCCATTAATGAGGTGTAGCCACTACGACAAAGAATACAATCGGCCTCAACTATTTTTTTAAAGAGTTCCTCTGGTGGTAAATGTTGCAAAATCTCTATGTTTTGCGCACCATAAAACAAGGGAAACTGTTGTTGAGCTCCTGCGAATTCCTCAGCAGTTGTTTTTATTTGTGGTAAACCTCGTAGTAGGGTTACCTTTCCAGGGTAGTTGGTTACTTGTGCTTTCAACTTATTTTCAAGCAGGGTTCTTTGGGGTTCTGGTCCTGAAAGGAGAATGAGTAAAGAAGGGTTTTTTGTGGTGATCGATGATAGGAATCCCCTTGAAGTGTTGAATTCTGCAAATCGATTCAAAGGCCCAATATAATAGACTGGTATACTCGGCATCGTATCCGGTTGAGAAAGCGATCCGGCTAAGGAGCCTTGTCCTTGATGGTCGGGTACCCATACTTCGTTGAAGTTTTTTAGCAGTCGGTATAACCATTTTTGTAGTAGCTGATCAGCAATTTTTGCTAAGCCAGTTTTAATTCCCAGTTGATGTGTGATGATTATCGAAGGGACATTTTTATGATGGATTCCGTAACGATTATCGGAAATAATTAGTTGAAGCTGATATCGATCAACTACTTCTTGTATCCAATGTTGTTCTTGCTTTACCTGGCGCCATAAATTAGGTAATTGCCAAAGCATTGAAAAGAAAAACCCAATATGGCTTTTACTGTATTGAATCGTTTTACCAGGTGTGGTAAGATGTTGAAGGGAAGGAAATTCATTTTTTAAAAGAAGGGAGGCTGCCCCGTTGGTGGCAATTATTACTTCACAACCCAAAGCCATCAGTTCTTTGATGAGGGGGATACATCGGGTGGCATGCCCCAGTCCCCAGTTTAAGGGAGATACTATTACGCGGGGATAAGCGCTAGGCATACTCGAATAATATTTTAACAGCTTTGGACAACAAAATCGTTTGTAAAGTAGTTTTAATTGATGATTTTTAGGCTATGAAAAGAATTAGTTTGTTTTTTATAGGAATCCTACTGTTCGGAATTATGATGTCATGCAATAAAAACTATTACGGCAGGGTAGGAGGTAAAGCATCCCGTAATTGCGGATGTCCGGGTCAAAATGTTCGTTGATCAATTTAGCAGCGCTGCTTTATTGCAAAGAGAGAATGGCTTGTCTAAGTTTTTCTATGAATGTGCTTATTTCTTCCTTTTTACAAGTGCCCACACTCAGTCGATACCAAGGTGATTGCGAAGAGGCACCAAAAGCGTAAAAGGGTACTAGGGCCAGTCCGGCGGCGTCTAGTAAATAAGCGGTAACATCGGCTTGTTTTTCTAACACAGTTCCGTCAGCTTTTTTTC
Organism: Chitinophagaceae bacterium; assembly: GCA_049425065.1. Taxonomy (GTDB): domain Bacteria; phylum Bacteroidota; class Bacteroidia; order Chitinophagales; family Chitinophagaceae; genus JJ008. The sequence continues at coordinate 46,291 of JBMSWW010000001.1, read as the reverse complement.
TTCCCTTCAAGTCTATTTTCACCGTGAGGTAAATAGCCGCTTCGGGGGCAATTGCATTCACTGGCAATCCTTCTTTATTTAGTTGTTGAAAGCCTTTATAAATAGCACGAAGTCTTTCTTCGATTTCTTTTTTAAAATTCGAGAGGTAACTATTTATAACCTCACCTTGTAAGAGGTATTTTGCTAATCCCTTTTGTTCTGCCATAGGTGCCCAAGCGCCCATATGGGTAAGGATCACTTTCATTTTCTGAATCAGGGCTGCAGGACCCAGCGCCCAACCCACTCGCACTCCCGTGGCTGCAAAGACTTTGCTGATGGCATCAATGAAAATGGTATACTCTTTCATCTCCGGACGCAGGGAAACAGGATTGTGATGCTGGATGTCTCCATAGGTTAAATGCCAGTACATCTGGTCATACATCACGTATAGTTTTTTGGCATCCGGTCCTCTGCGTTTATTTTCTTCCAGCACCAGATCGCAGATGGCTTCTAGTTCTTCTTTTTTGAAAGTAGTTCCTGTTGGATTTTGTGGGGAGCATAAAGAAATCAGGGCGGCATCTTGGATATGCGGTTTTATATCCTTGGCCGTAGGCATGAAGTTGGTCTGCTCCGTGGCTTCAATCACTACATGTTGACTTTCTGTAAAGTGAGTGTAGTGGTTATTATTCCAAGAAGGAACCGCATAAATAACTTTGTCATTCTTATCACAGATGGTTCTAAATACAGTGTAAATGAGAGGACGTCCACCAGAAGCTACCAGAATTTCGCTCGTATTATAGCGAATCCCTTCTTTTTTTTCCATGAATCGAGATAGGGCCTCTCGTAGATCCAGGTTTCCCTCGGCAGTGGGGTAATTAGTGAATTGATGACGATACGCGTCTACAATTTCATTTTCCAGTTCTTTAGGAATGGGAAAAATAGCAGGGTCAAAGTCCCCGATGGTAAAATTGTAAATCTTGGCTCCCTGCCTAATTTTTTCTTTGATCTCACTTCCAAGTTTTACAATCTCGGAGCCAATTAATGTTTCTGCAAGTTGGGAGAGTTTCATGCCTGGTGAATTTCCTTAGGTAAAGTTAATTTATTTCTCTAGGCCTTTCTTTTTCTCAAAATCCAGGATTACCCCATTTATGCAGTAGCGTAAACCGGTGGGAGGGGGGCCATCATCAAAAACATGCCCTAAATGGGCCTTACAGCGACCACATTGTACCTCCGTTCTGATCATTCCATGACTATTGTCGGGGGTATAAATAATATTTTCTTTTTGAATAGGCTCAAAAAAGCTGGGCCATCCGCAGCCACTGTCAAATTTGGTATCGCTTTTAAAAAGCGGATTTCCACAGGCCTTACAATAGTAGGTGCCAATATCTTTTAAATGCTCAATGGGACTGGACCATGGTCTTTCCGTCCCTTTTTGACGCGCTATATAGAAAACCTCGGGGGCCAGAATCTTTTTCCACTCTTCTTCGGGTAGCACTACCTTCTCTGAGGAGGTTTTGGAGTAAATGGGATTATTTTTTTTAGTGGTATCCATGGTTTTTACTTTAGAAGGAGATGGTGGAATAGTAGTTTCCCAGGTTTGGGCATAGAGGACGGCGGAAAAAATAAGGATAGAGGCAACCCACATTTTCATAGGGCAAAATTGAGGTTTTTTGACTTCTTATGAATGCTTACACTTGTTAGCACAAAGTTAAGTCTGCTCAACGTACCTTTGTAGACCTTCTCAAAACAACTACTATGTTCAATCTCATTCTTTTTGGCCCCCCAGGTAGTGGAAAAGGAACTCAATCCGATAAGTTAGTAGAAAAGTACGGTTTAAAGCATTTGTCTACCGGTAATTTGCTCCGACAGCAAATTGCGGATAAAACAGACCTGGGACTTGCGGCTAAGGCTTATATGGATGCGGGTAAATTAGTGCCCGATGAAGTGGTGATCGGTATGGTTGATTCTTTTTTTGACCAACATAAAAATGCGAAAGGCATTTTACTTGACGGATTTCCTCGCACCGCAGCTCAAGCACAGGCGCTGGATGAGTTATTGACTAAAAAAAACACCGCCATCTCTAGTGTTATTTCATTGGAGGTAAGCGAAGAGGAATTAGTAAAAAGACTCCTTAATCGTGGCAAAACTTCTGGTCGCAGTGACGATGCCGATGAATCGGTAATTCGCAAACGCTTTGCAGTATATCTGGACGAAACTACTCCGGTAGCTGATCATTATCGTGCCGCAGGAAAGTTTGAGTCTATCCCTGGTGAGGGTACGGTGGACGAGATCTTTGAGTCGCTTTCCACCATTGTTGATCGTTTTTAAGAGTATCTTTTTTTATCAGGATTGAAGAGGTTGTTGACCCATTCAAAGAAATTACTCATCCATTTACTGGTGTCATATCCTTTTTGCAAAAGGCGTATGAATAAGAACCCTGTTAAGCCCCCTGCTACCAAAGGCAAATACGAAAGGGGCTGATGAAGCGGTTGTGTACCCAGGTTGATGAGTACATAAAATACTGTCAATATCCAGAGGGGAAATCCTCCGCGCAGCTCAGGAAGAATTCGATACTGGGGCGCCAGGGTAGTAGCCGCAATTGCCATGGTCATTACTGCAGGAGCGGCTCCGTAAAAGCCTGTATCCGTCGGCGTTTCTAGTAGCTGCGCAGTAATAAAGAAGGTAACTCCACTAGCCCATCCCCCATAGAGATACAAAGGAATTATTTTACGATAGCCGGTAAGATCTTGTACGATAAATCCAAAGGCCCATAACCAAAGCATATTCCCCAATACCATCCATACGCCTGCATTTACAAAGGGAAAACTTAAAAAAGTCCAAGGGCGACTAATTAACGTATCCAGTTTAATTGGTAATACGAACCAAGGTAAAATTTGTTGATAGAATGCATTTTCAATTGCTGCCAAGTCTTGGTAAATAAAGAAAAAATAGGCTCTGCACAGTGCAAGGGTTACAAATAAAATTAGATTAACAGCTACTAATTTCAGCAGTGCATTGTTGCTGTCTCCGAGACTGATTCTTCTTTCAATACGCAATCGATCGTAACTCATAATGCAGCAATTTAATAAAGGGTACGGCGATTCGTTTTATTCCAAAATAACACAAGTAGAAAACCGGTAAGGGCTCCACCCAAATGAGCAAAATGCGCAATATTATCTCCGGTAACAGAAGCTACTCCCCCAAATAGATCGATAGCCGCCAATCCTAAAACTGCCCATTTTGCTTTGACTGGCACGGGGATAAACATGATAAATAGTTCAGTATTGGGAAACAAATAAGCAAAGGCCACCATCACTCCCATCACGGCGCCACTAGCTCCCAAAGCAGGGGAAATAGCCCCCAAATTTTCGCGAATCGCTTTCATGTCATTGGCCTGAAAAGCATGGAGCAATTCTTCACTTCGTAGGTATTGCATGGCCAAGTGAAGTGCTGCAGCTCCCAATCCACAGGCCAAATAGTAAAAAAGAAAACGTTCTCCGCCCCACACATTTTCTAATATTTTTCCAAACATCCAGAGGGTGAACATGTTAAACATAATATGGAAAAAAGTAGAAGGCGAGTGGGCAAACATATGCGTTGCAATCTGGTAGGGCTTAAATCCCTGACCGGGTTCCATAACGCCTGATTCTACCAACATCCCCTGCAGTTTATCTGGCATAATTGGCCAAAGCATTACCCACTCAGAAATAGGGAAACGAGCCGCAAGGGTTAACTGGGCTACATAGACCAGTACATTGATGATGATCAGATTTTTTACAATCGGAGGGAAGTTATCCGGTCTGGTAAAACGAAATTCTGTCATGTAACAAAAGTAGTTGAAAGCGTTTATCTGCGCTTTAATTGGACAATATTCTCTATATGCAGAGTATGCGGAAACATATCAACCGGTTGAACGCGGGTTACCCTATATTTTGCATCCAAGGCCTGCAGGTCTCTGGCTTGTGTGGCAGGGTTACAACTCACATACACTAGGGTAGGCGCTTCAATTTCCAATAATTTTTCAATCAAGTCAGGGTGCATACCGGCTCTAGGGGGATCGGTGATAATTACATCGGGTCTTCCGAGTTTTTCAAAAAAATCATCCCGACAAATGTCTATCACATCGCCTGCAAAAAAATTAACCTTCTCTAATTCGTTCAGTGCTGCATTTTCCCAAGCATCATCAATGGCGGCTGCTACTTGTTCTACTCCTACAATATGTCCCGCTTTTTTACTGAGGAAAATACCAATACTACCGGTGCCACAATACAAATCAAACAGCGTTTCTTTTCCGGTGAGTTCTGCAAAATCGGCGGTAAGTTGGTAAAGTTTTTCAGCTTGCAAGGTGTTAGTCTGAAAAAATGACTTAGGTCCTATTTTAAAACGATATACTTCATTTTCATTTTTTCCACGGAGTTCTTCAATTACATAGCCCTTCCCATGGAAGACTACAGGATCCAGATCATAAATACTGTCATTCCATTTTTTATTGACCGTATATAATAGCGTAGTTATAACTGGAAACTCTTTGAGCAATTCTCCCAGTAGCAATTCAGTTTTCAAAGGATCATCTTCCCCTACTACCAAATTTACCATCAATTCCCCCGTACGACAAAGTCGTATCTGCATATTTCGCAAATATCCTTCGTGGGCACGAATATCATAGAAAGTCCAGTTGTGTTCCAGAGCAAAGGCTTTTACAAATTTTCTGATTTGGTTAGTGGGTTCAGATTGTAAGTGACAAGTATCTATGTCTACTACCTTATCAAAAAAACCCCGGGCATGAAAGCCGGCTACATTTTGCTGCCCATTAATGGATTCGTCTTTCAATTCAGCAGGGAGTAAATAGCGCTTATTACCGAAAGTATATTCTATTTTATTTCTGTATTCGAAAATTTCTTGGGCGCCTACAATAGTGGAAATAGCCGGAATCTCCACTTTGCCAATTCGACGAAGAGTTTGTTCTACCTGCTGTTGTTTGTATTTCAATTGCCATTCGTAGGGTAACATTTGCCACTGGCATCCGCCGCAGGCACCAGTATGTGCGCAACGGGGTTGCACGCGGTTAGACGAATAAGTATGAAAATGGACGGGCACTCCTTCGGCCCAGTCTTTTTTACTTTTGGTGATTCGTACATCTACACAATCACCAGGAACCACGCCCTCTATGAAAATGACTTTTCCGTCTACGCGGGACAAGCACTTACCCTCTGCGGCATAGTCTTCTACGGAGATATCGGGAAGAATAGGATGTTTTTTCTTTTTTCGCACGGCGCAAAGATAGTCCTCACCTTCCGTTTCTTGCTTTTTAATAACTTTACCTCACTATGATTTACACTATGAGAAAATGGTTCTTGTGTTTTTTTGCTACCCTGGCAATGGGGGCATCTGCGCAGGGGGGCTATGAAATTAAGGTTACGTTCAAGCCTTACAAAGGACAGTATATCTACTTGGGTCATTATTTTGGTAAGACCTATCCCATTATTGATTCTGTGAAGTTGGATGATAATAGCCAAGGTGTCTTCAAGGGAAACAAAGCTTTGCAAGGAGGCATTTACCTGATAGGCTATCCGAATCGTTCTGGTTTCTTTGAAATACTTATAGATAAGCAACAACGTTTTTCAGTGATTGCTGATTCCGCTACGCTACCCATGGGTCTTCGTTTTGAAGGTTCTCCTGACAATGAATTATTTGTAACGTATCAGCGAAGTGTAGGAGAAAGAGGAGCTCGGATCAATGCGCTACGCGAGACCTTAAAGACAGCTGCTTCTATGGCAGATTCAACCCGTATCAATGAACAGTTAATAGAATTGGATAAAGAGTTGAGGGATTATCGTGATCAATTGATTACGCAACATCCCGAGGCTACTTTAACAACCTTGCTCAAAGCCATGAGAGACCCAATATTGCCAGCCCGTTATCAGCAGCCTGTTAATCGAGATGATTCTGTGGGTGCTTTTCGCTACTATAAGGAGCACTATTGGGATGGCGTTGATTTTTGGGATGGACGATTAGCCTATACTACTTTTTTTGAAGACAAAGTAGATCGATATTTTAATCAATTAGTTGCTCCTCATCCTGATTCCGTGAACAAAGAAATGGACTACATGTTAAGTTTTGCCAAAGCGAATGCAGAGATGGAGCGATTTTTACTCTTGCGGTTTGTGAATCGTTATTATTCTCAAAAGTATATGTGGGAAGATGCAGTTTTTGTACACTTATATGAAAAGTATTTCTCTAAAAATCCTCCTACTTGGTTAAGTGAACAGGGTAAGAAAATGATCACAGACCGTGCTTATAGTTTGATGGCTAATATTTTTGGAAGTCCTGCTTCTGAAATTCTGCTACCTGACTCTACTGGCAAAATGATTTCTTTATACGGAGTAAAAAAAGAATATACCCTTGTGGTGTTTTGGGATCCCACCTGTGGACATTGTAAAGAAACTTTGCCCAAAATCGATTCTGTTTACAATAAAAAATGGAAGTCCCAGGGATTGGGTATTTACTCTGTGGCTAAAGAGACAGAAGGCACTCGTAAAGACTGGCTGAACTTTATTTCGGATAAAAAAATCGGACAATGGAATCATGTGTACTATTCCAAGGAGGCAGAAAAGGAACGCATCAACAATAATGTGCCCGGTTACTCTCAACTATACGATGTACAGTCGTTCCCTACCTTATATCTACTCGATAAAGAAAAGCGTATAGTAGCTAAAAAACTGGCCTTTGATCAGATCGATGAGATTCTACAACTGAAGATCAAAGAAGGCAAAAAGTAAAGAATTAAATATCTTTTACTACATCGGCCACCAATTGAGGTCTGCCTAAGGTATAGTAATGCAGTACAGGAACTCCGGACTTCTTGAGTTCGCGAGATTGCATGAGTAGCCATTCTTTTCCTACCTGCTCTACCTCCAGGTCTGTTTTACAACGAAGTACTTCATTGGAGAGTTCTGTGGGCAAATCGATATGGAATGTTTTAGGAAGAACTGTCAACTGTTTTTTAGAGTAGATAGGCTTTAGTCCTGGTATAATAGGTACGGTAATGCCATATTCACGACAAGACTTAACAAAGTCATGATACTTAGCATTATTAAAAAACATCTGTGTAATAATGTAGTCTGCACCTGCCTCTACTTTTTTCTTTAAGTGGTCGAGGTCGGTATCCATGTTGGGCGCTTCAAAATGTTTTTCAGGGTAGCCTGCCACCCCTATGCAAAACTTTGTTTTATGGGTGTCTTTTAAATCTTCTTCTAAGTAAATTCCATCATTGAGAGACACTACTTGTTTTAATAGGTCCACTGCATATTTATGTCCTCCGGGTTCCGGCTCAAACGTAGATTCATTTTTAGCCGCATCACCGCGTAGCACCAACACGTTATCGATACCCAGATAATGAAGATTGATCAAGGCATCCTCGGTTTCATTTACGCTAAATCCGCCACAGATCAAATGAGGAACTGTATCCACATTGTATTTGTTCATGATGGCGGCACAGATGCTCTCGGTGCCAGGTCGTTTACGCACTACTACTTTTTCAAAACTTCCATCCGCTTTCTTTTTGAAAACATGCTCACTGCGGTGATAGGTTACATTGATAAAGGAGGGCTTAAAGGCCATTAAAGGGTCCAGATGTCTATACAAGGCATCAATGCCTTTACCTTTTAACGGAGGCAATACTTCAAAAGAGATCAGGGTGTCTTTAGCCTGGTTGATGTGGTCGATAACTTTCATAGGTAACTAGTGTGCAAACTTAAGTACTTTTGAACTATGCTTTTAACAATCCGTACCCATAACCTGGTTAAACACTATGGCTCTCGTACCGTGGTGAATCATGTTTCCTTTGAGGTTAGCCAAGGGGAGATTGTGGGTTTGCTAGGACCCAATGGAGCCGGTAAAACCACTTCTTTTTACCAAGTGGTGGGGTTGATCAAACCCGATGCGGGTCAGGTATTTCTCAATGATCAAGATATTACAGCCTCACCTATGTACAAAAGGGCACAGATGGGAATCGGCTACCTGCCCCAAGAGGCCTCGGTGTTTCGTAAGCTAAGCGTGGAAGACAATATTGCGGCCGTGCTCGAGATGACCTCTTTGCCCCGGGCTGCCCAGAAAGAGAAACTGGAATCCTTACTGGATGAATTTCGATTACAGCATGTTCGCAAGAGTAACGGCGATGTATTAAGTGGCGGAGAGCGTAGAAGAACAGAGATTGCCCGAGCCCTGGCCGTAGACCCCAAGTTTATTTTACTCGATGAGCCCTTTGCGGGCATAGACCCCATTGCGGTAGAGGATATTCAAACAATTGTAGCCCGTCTTAAGTATAAGAATATTGGTATTTTGATCACAGACCATAATGTAACCGAAACGCTTTCTATTTGTGATCGCGCCTATTTGCTAATCGAAGGAAAGATTTTTAAGCATGGGTCTGCCGAAGAGTTGGCTGCTGATGAGCAAGTGCGTAAATTATACCTGGGCCGAAACTTTGAACTCAAGCGTAAGGATTGGATTCACGAAGAGGCCTTACAACAGGAGCAGACCGGAAATTAAGTTCAAAAAGTATCTTCAACTTCATGCAGTATCATCAGCTTCCCAAAATAGAATTGCATATTCATCTGGATTGCAGTCTGAGTTATGCGGTGGTTCAGCAATTAGATCCATCGGTTACGCTTTCACAATACCAGAAAGAGTTTATTGCACCAGAGAGTTGCGGAGATCTGTTGGAATATATCCGACGATCTGCCAAAGGGTATACTCTGATGCAAACCAAAGAGCAATTGCGTTTAGTGACCCTTGATTTTTTAGAGCAAATGGATCGCGATCATGTGATCTACGTAGAAATACGATTTGCTCCTTTGTTACACACTGAAAAGGGATTAACCCCAATGGAAGTGATCGACGCTATTCAGGCTGCACTGCAAGAGGGATCTTCTCGCTATAAAGTGATACCCCGACTCATTCTCTGTACGCTTCGGGATTATAGCGAGGCACAAAGTATGGAAACCGTTAAGCTGACTGAACAGTTTATGTCGCAGGGTTGGGTAGTGGGATTTGATATTGCTGGTGACGAGGCTGGCTATCCTGTGTCAACCCATGAAAAAGCATTTGTCTATGCCCACGAAAAAGGAATCCCTTGCACAGCGCACGCTGGAGAAGCTTGCGGGGCGAGTAGTGTATGGGAGGTGTTGCGTCACTTTTATCCCTCTCGCATTGGGCATGGCGTAAGAAGCGTGGAAGATCCAGCGCTGTTGGAGCATTTAAAAAATCAACAGATTCATCTGGAAATTTGTCCAAGTAGTAACCTACGGACGAATGTCTTTAAAAATATTGCGGCCCATTCTTTGCCTATCATTTATCAAGCGGGGATTTCTATGAGTGTAAATACGGATGCTCGCACAGTTACTCCCGTTACCTTAAGTAGCGAATATGAATTAGTGGCGACTACTTTTGGGTGGACCTTGGCAGACTTTTTACATTGTAATTTGGAAGCGGTTAAACATTCTTTTGCTGCTAACTCTTTGAAGGCTGAATTAACATCTCGTCTCCAAGAGGCCTATTCCTGATTTTTGGTTAATTTACTTCTGTCATGAGTCTTCTTTCTCCCGCCATATCCTCCCTTGCTCGCCTGCGCTCCTGGCGAATTGATGCGTGGAAGAATAACCCCTTGGATGCGCAACGAGAAGTATTGCAAGATCTGGTTACCTCAGCACAGTACACTGAATTTGGTCGTCGCTATGATTTCTCAAATTTATTTTCTGTAAAGACATTTAAAGAAGCAGTTCCAATTCATGAGTATGATGACTTGAAGCCGTATATCGAGCGTATCATGGAAGGGGAGCAGAACCTGTTATGGAATACGCCCATCAACTGGTTTGCAAAAAGCAGCGGGACTACCAGTGATAAAAGCAAGTTTATCCCCGTGAGTGAAGAGGGCTTACAAGATGGACATTACAGAGCTTCTAAAGATGTATTAAGTCTATACTATTGTTACAAACCAGACTCGGCCTTGCTTACCGGCAAAGGATTAATTATTGGTGGTAGTCATACCATCAATCCGTTGAATCAAGAAGCACAGTATGGTGACTTAAGTGCGGTGCTTTTGCAGAATACTCCCTTCTGGGGACATTGGTTACGTACGCCTGATTTAGAGATTGCGCTAATGGATGAATGGGAGCAAAAAATAGAAAAGCTGGCACAAACAACGATTCATGAAAATGTAACCTCCATATCAGGCGTTCCCACCTGGACTCTGGTTTTATTCAGACGCATATTGGAGTTGACGGGCAAACAAACTATGAGTGAAGTGTGGCCTTCATTAGAATTATACATGCATGGGGGAGTATCGTTTACTCCTTATCGGGATAACTTCAAGCAGTTAATTGGGAAAGACATTAACTATCTGGACATGTATAATGCCAGTGAAGGTTTCTTTGCTGCCCAGGATGATCCTTCTAAAGATGGCATGCTATTGTTTACAGATCATGGCATCTTTATGGAATTTATGCCTGTGGGGGAATATGGAACTTCGAATCCTCGCACGGTGGGTTTGCAAGATGTGGAGATTGGGCAGCAGTATGCTTTAGTAATAAGTACCAATGCCGGATTATGGCGATATTTAGTAGGAGATACCATTGAGTTTACTACTTTGCGTCCTTTCCGGGTGAAAGTATCAGGACGTTTGAAGCATTTTATCAATGCATTTGGCGAAGAGGTAATCGTAGATAATACGGATCGTGCCATTGCCAAAGCTTGTCAACTAACCGGAGCTATCGTTACTGATTATACTGCTGCTCCTGTCTATTTCAGTGAGTTTTCCAATGGAGCCCATGAATGGTTGATTGAATTTGAAAAAACACCTGATGATTTTGCTGGCTTTATTCAATTACTGGATCAATCACTGAAAGAGTGTAACAGTGATTATGAAGCCAAACGTCATAAAGATATTGCCCTTCGAATGCCTCTAGTACAAGTAGTGCCCTCCGGCACTTTTGCTTCTTGGCTACGCCATAAGGGAAAATTAGGAGGACAGCATAAAGTGCCTCGCTTAAGCAATGACAGAAATCTATTGGAAGAAATCATACAACTGAATAACGCTACATTTGTGACTCCCTAAAACTACTGCTATGAAACTACTAGAAAATAAAGTGGCTATTATTACCGGTGCGGCTCGTGGAATCGGAGAAGGAATTGCCTCATTGTTTGCTGAACATGGCGCTCATGTGGCTTTTACTTATGTAAGCGACAGTAGTGAAGAGAAGGCAAAGAATCTCGAAGCTCGTTTGCTGGCATTGGGTGTAAAAGCCAAGGCGTGGAAGAGTAATGCGGGAGACGCGACACAATGTGAGCAATTTGTAACAGAAGTGCTACAGGAGTTTGGTACTATCGACATTTGTGTAAACAATGCAGGGATCTCTAAGGATAATTTGTTGATGCGGATGACAACTGAACAATGGAATGAAGTGATTCAGGTGAATTTGAATAGTGTGTTTTATATGACCAAGCAGGTGATTCGTCCAATGATGAAAGCCCGTTCTGGTTCTATTATCAATATGAGTTCCGTAATTGGTGAAATGGGAAATGCAGGCCAGAGCAGTTACGCAGCTAGTAAAGCCGGAGTTATTGGATTTACCAAGTCAATTGCTAAAGAGTTAGGTAGTCGTAATATTCGTTGCAATGCTATTGCGCCAGGTTTTGTGGAGACGGACATGACACAGTATCTCAAAGAAGGCGAGGCTGCTGAGAAATATAAAGCGGGTATCCCTCTCGGTCGTTTTGCTTCGGCTAAGGATATTGCCAATGTTACGTTGTTCCTGGCTTCTGATCTTTCTTCCTATGTTACCGGACAAACGATCAGTGCCTGCGGAGGCTTGAACATTTAATAGCTATTTCTTCTTAAAGGCCTCGATGGCTTTGCGACTAGCTTCACTAAGAATGAGGCGACCACTGATGGCGGCTCTTTCCAGTAAGAGCTTATCCCAATGTTCGGTTCCTTTCCAAAATACTTTTTTCAATTCTGTCAAGGCCTGATCATGACTATGCAGCAATTGAAAAACTAAACGATTAACACCCTCGTCTAAGCCTTGTATATCACTAAACAATTCTGCAAACAATCCTCTTTTTTGAGCCCACTCTGCGGTGCGCCAGCGAGTTGCATCTATAGATAATTGTGAAAATGCAGAAACTCCGATCTTTCTTTCAACGGCCGGACCTACCACAAAGGGGCCAATACCTACGGCCAATTCACTTAAGCGAACTTCAGCCGCTTCTGTAGCCAGTGCATAGTCAACTGCGGCCGCTAGTCCAACGCCACCTCCCACGCATTTGCCATGTATGCGGCCAATCACTAATTGCGGACAGGTTCTTATAGCATTGATCACTTCAGCAAATCCACTAAAGAAATGAATCCCTTCTTCGAGGGTATTCAAGGAGGCCAATTCATCAAAAGAGGCGCCCGCACAAAAGGCTTTCTCTCCTCCGCTTTTAAGTAGAATCAGTTTGGTTTCTTTTTCATTACCGGCTGCATGAATAGCCTGAGCCAGCTCCATCAATATTTTTCGGGGCAAAGAATTGCTTTGGGGATGAAAAAATTCTATAATTCTCAACCCATCATGAAATTCACTTTTTACGTAGGCGGCTTCCATAAATACTGAATTTAATTTGTTTGATTTCTCTTTTCCACCATCGTGAGAATGGTAGCAACTCCGGTGATCTCTCCGGTCTCATCCATGATTTCTACTAACCACTTTACAATGCCTTTGTCTATTTCGTCTCCTCTTTTTAATTCAGACGGGTCGTTGACCACTCGTTTGTCTTGCAGTAATTTTTCCTTGCAAGTAAAGCGTATTTGTATACTACTACCAGGATATACGGGTTTAGTGAATCGAAGATCATCAATTCCGTAATTGAGAAGTACCGGATTCTTTTCGTAGCTATCTACAAAAAGTCCAGCCGCCAAACTTATGATTAGATACCCATGTGCTACTTGTTTTTTGAACATGGTTCCTGAAAAATCAGTTTCTCGCAGATGCGCATAAAAATGATCACCACTCAAATCCGCAAAGCGATCAATATCCTCTGCGGTAATAATTCTTTTGTCTGTTAACAGCTGATCGCCGATTTGTAGTTCTTCAAAGTATTTTTTGAAGGGATGCTGGCCAGGATCTTTTCCTTTGGCGTGCGGCTGGTAGACATTGGTAATTTCAGTGATCATGGTAGGCGATCCTTGTAGCGCAGTTCTTTGTAGATAATGTTTAACGCCACGAATACCTCCCATTTCTTCTCCTCCTCCTGCACGGCCGGGTCCTCCATGAACAAGTAACGGTAGGGGGGATCCATGACCGGTGCTTTCTTTTGCACAATCTCTATTTAATACTAAAATTCTTCCGTGATGAGTAGCGGCTCCAATTACATATTGGCGGGCTTCGCTTCCGCTATTAGTGACAATGGTGGTTACTAAACTTCCTTTTCCCAATTTACTGAGTGCAATAGCTTCGTCAATCCCTTCATAAGGCATTAAAGTACTCACGGGACCAAAGGCTTCAATTTCGTGTGGGGCAGCGTGCTGAAAGGGCTGCTCATTGAGTAGTAATAGCGGTGACAAGAAGGCTCCTTTCGTAGCATCGGCATCTATTACAACTACTTCTTGGGTAGAGCCATAGAGTAACTGGCAGCATTGCAATAACTTGTCTACTTGTTCCAATACTTCATTTCGTTGCGTTTGCCCTGCCAAGCTTCCCATTCTTACTTTTTCATTGAGTGGAGACCCGATCACCGTTTGTGCCAGCGCTTTTTGCAGAGACTCCGTCATTGATTGTACATGACGACGAGGAACAAAAATGCGACGCACACCGGTACAACGTTGTCCTGCTTTTAGTGTCATCTCTTTGCGCACTTCTTTTACAAAGAGTTCCCATTCTGGATCGTCTGGTTGTACAGTTTCGCCCAATACAATACAGTTTAAACTATCGGCCTCCATATTAAAGGGCACGTTATTATGAAGGATGGCTTCGGTCCTTTTAAGTAGTGCTCCAGTGTGGGCACTGCCTGTAAATGTGATATTATCTTGGCTATCTACCCAATTTAATAGATCTCCAGCTGAGCCGCATAATAATTGCAGAGATCCTTCGGGGAATATCTTGCTTGCAATGATTTCTTTAAAAACAGCTTCTGTTAGATAGGAAGTGACAGTAGCGGGTTTTACGATGGCGGGCACTCCGGCCAGTAAGTTCACGGCAATTTTTTCCAACATGCCCCATACCGGAAAATTAAAGGCGTTGATATGTATAGCTACCCCTTCTTTGGGAACCAGGATATGGGTACCCATGAAGGTGTTTTGTTTGCTCAGGTTATGACTTTCGCCATCAATACAAAAGATTTCATTGGGGAATTTTCTTCGCAGAGAAGCATTCGCAAACAAATTTCCAATGCCTCCTTCAAGGTCTACCCAGCTATCTGCTTTGGTAGCTCCTGTTTTATAGCTCAGCGCATAGAATTCAGGTAGTTTTTTCTGAAGATGAAGGGCCAGCGCCTTTAATCGATTTCCTCTTTCGTGAAAGGTTAGTGAGCGTAGTGCTGGGTTACCTAATTTTCTTCCATAGTCGATCACGTCTCGAAAGTTGATACCTCCTGTTCCGGTTTCTGCGATGGCTTCCCCAGTTACTGCGTCCATTAATTGCTGTTGGGGTCCCTGTCCGGGGGTCCATTGCCCGTATACATAATTTTCGAGTTGTTTCATGGCAAGTTCTTGTGTTACGAAGGTACCCTATATTTTAATGGCTTACTTTTGCCACTCTAAATTAATAGAATCATGAAAAGCAATCGAATAGCCTTATCATTTTTTGCATTGATTGTACTGGCTTGCAATAATGAAGTACATAATGAGCATGAAGGACATGGGAAGCACGGAGCTAGTGAAAAGCCTTTGACCTTGGCTGATAGTTTGTATAATGAAGTGATGGGCGCGCATGACGAGGTAATGCCAAAAATGGGCAAGGTAAGAGGAGCGCAAAAAAGAGCGCAAGAACTAGTAGATTCTATTAGTCAGTTAAAAGGGGAGGCGCTTAAATCAAATCTTTCTTTAAAAAAGGAGCTAGAGCAGTTGGTAAGTGATCTTAATTATGCGGATTATGCTATGGATCAGTGGATGACTGATTTTAATCTGGATTCTGGAAGTACCAATCAGGAGGTGCGTGTAAAATATCTTTTAGATGAAAAAGTACGCGTTACCAAAGTGAAGGAAGCTATTTTGAATAGCTTGGCCAAAGCTGATACACTTCTAAAAAAATAAGCCTATTACACAAAAGGCGGAGTCATTCCAAATTGACGTAAATGGTGCAAAGCATGTTTATGTAGCAGATGCACATTTTCTTCAAAATTCAGATCTCCAAAAAAAGGATTACGCGTTGTGAGATAGGGGTTGTGCTCAAAATAGTGGAAGAACTCAATCAGCTCTTCTTGTAAAGCATTAATAGCCGCCTGTAAGGTATGATGTTGTAAAGGTGCTGGACTCTCCTTCATCAACGGGTTCTTTACCCCTTCTTTTAATGGCATATCACTAAGCATAAAGGCCCTTGCTTTTTCAAGTTTATGGGCTGGGGTGAGGATCTCTGTAAAAACTTTTCTCCCATTGGCTGTCTGTAAAGAATCGTAGGTAAAATGTTCCACCATTTGTTGCACATTCATACTGCCAAATTGTGGTGGGGTATCTGGACGCAGTTTCTGTAAATTGCTGATAAACTTACTGCGCAGGAAATATTCCTTTTCGATACTCATAGTCAATTTTAATTACTTGAAAATACGAGCTTTCTTTAATTGAAGCAAGTAGCTAGTTATTCCTTTCCTTAAATTGCATAAATGGCAAGCAAGCTTCGTCTATTTACCAAACGGTTTTTTATCTATACCAATCTTTTGGTAGTTGCCTTGTTTTTGCTTTCCTGTCTGATTCCATTGTTACATCCACAATCTTGGTGGTGGGTTTCGTTGATAGGGCTGACTTTTCCTGTTTTATTGTTACTGGTTATCTGTTTTTTATTGGGGTGGCTTTTTTTGTTGAAATTCAAGTTGACACTCATTTCTATAGTAGCACTTGCCTTAGGGTATCAGAGTATCGCTGTTTTTATTGCTTTTAATGCCCCCTCCGAGTTTGTCGTTAAAAAGAAAAAAGAAACCATTCGAGTGGTGAGCTGGAATGTGGCTCGTTTTATCGAATTGGCTCGAAATAATAATCAAGGCAGTGTTACGCGCAAGAAGATGTTACAGCTGATTCGTGAGCAAAAAGCGGATATTCTATGTTTACAAGAATTTTATACATCCGATAATCCCGGTTTTTATAATAATATCCAAACGATCCAGGAGCAATTGGGATTTAGGCATGTCTATTTCCCCTATGATAAGGATGGAGATCGCAATTATTACAGCTCTGTGATTTTTTCGCGTTACCCCATTGTAGATACGGCCATGTTACGCTATCCTCGTCCTTCTCAGCCGGAGGTCTTGTTACAAGCAGATATAGATATTGGAACTGATACCATCCGGGTTTATACCACTCATTTACAATCGCAGCGATTTGATAAGCAAGACTATCAACGCATGGAAAAAATTAAGAGCCGAGAGGATAGCATGTGGATTCACTCTATTCCAATTATAGGAAAGTTAAAAACTGGCATGGTGATTCGCAGTGAACAAGCAGATATTATTGCGGCAGTTCGTAGTAACTCTCCACACCCTGTGGTGTTGGCAGCCGATTTAAATGATGTTCCCAATTCTTATACCTATTTTACCGTAAGGGGTTCCTTGAAAGATGCCTTTTTAGAGAAAGGCTATGGCCTGGGAAGAACTTTCCGAGGGTTATCTCCCACCTTGCGAATTGATTATATTTTTGCCGACCCCCGATTCTCCGTGGTCCAACTAAAGAGAGAGCGAAAAGACTACTCAGATCACTATCTGTTGGTGGCGGATTTGCAACCACGTCCCTAATCCATTTATTTTAATCATCTTTGCGCCATGCAGCCGCTTCGTATCTATAACTCACTGACTCGTCAAAAAGAAGAATTTGTAGCACTGATACCCGGACACGTAGGAATGTATGTATGCGGGCCAACTGTTAGTGGCGAAAGTCATTTAGGTCATGCAAGACCTTATGTTACATTTGATGTAATCTATCGTTACCTGCAACACCTGGGCTATAAAGTACGCTACGTGCGCAACATTACTGATGCAGGTCATTTTGAAGAAGAAGGACGTGCGGCTACTGATAAAATTGCCGAGAAGGCCCAGTTGGAAAAACTGGAGCCGATGGAATTAGTGCAGAAGTATACTGTGCTTTTCCATTGGGCCATGGAGCAGTTTAATACACTTAGGCCTTCTATTGAGCCTACGGCTACGGGTCATATTGTAGAACAGATTGGGATGATCCAAGAGATTATCAACGCAGGGTATGCTTATGAAATCAATGGTTCTGTTTACTTCGATGTAAAAAAATACGCCGCTACGCATGAGTATGGTAAATTAAGCGGTCGTGTGATTGATGAATTATTAACTACTACTCGCGAGTTGGAGGGACAGGATGAAAAAAAGGATCGAGCTGATTTTGCTTTGTGGAAGGCTGCCGCTCCGGAACATATTATGCGCTGGCAAAGTCCCTGGGGCGTAGGATATCCTGGCTGGCATATTGAATGCTCGGCCATGGCTACTAAATATCTGGGTCCACAATTTGATATTCACGGGGGTGGCATGGATCTTTTATTCCCTCATCATGAAAGTGAAATAGCCCAGAGTACCATCTGTAATCATAAAGCACCTGTTCGTTATTGGATACACAATAACATGATTACGATCAATGGTCGTAAGATGGGGAAGAGTTATAACAATGTGATCAAGCTAACTGAATTATTCAGCGGTGCCCACGAGTTGTTAGCGAAGCCTTATCATCCTATGACGGTGCGTTTTTTCATATTACAAACGCATTATAGCAGTACGCTTGATTTTAGCAATGAAGCGTTACAGGCGGCGGAGAAAGGATTACGCAGAATGTGGGACGCCTATGAAGGTTTAAAGAAGTTGGATATAGTTGCCATAGGGGCTCCCGGTGAAGGTGGGCAAGATGCTAGTTTGGAAGCCAAGATCAAACAATTAGTAGAGGAACTCCCCACTTTTATGAACGATGACTTTAGTACCGCTAAAGTACTCGCTAATATTTTTGAATTAGTTCCCGTTATTAATTCCATTAAGGATGGTATTACTCCAAAAAGGGCTGTTTCAATGGTCACCTTACAGCATTTACAAGATAGTTTACAATTATGGTTAGAGGAAATTCTAGGCCTTCGCTCTGTTACAGAGGCTGATAATAGTAAACTGCAGCATGTGATGGAATTGCTCATCGACATTCGTAAGGAAGCCAAAGGCAAAAAAGATTTTGCTACTTCTGATAAGATTCGTGATCGTCTTGCTACTATGGGAATTCAGCTGAAGGATGAGAAGGGTGGTGGAATGAGTTGGACGATTGAGTAGCCGATTTTTATTGAAAATGCGTTTGCTCCATTTTGTCTAGCCATATTGAGTCGATAGAAGCTCCTAACCCAAGACTATCAGGTACGATTACCACTCCATTTTTTTCATATACAATACCTCCGTTCACAGGATCTTCCTTGAACATGAGTGCGGTATCGAAATCGAAATGTACAATCAAGGGGCTGCTCAATGCAAAATGTGCGAAAGCCGTCATCGCCAATCTGGATTCGATCATGGCACCAACTTGCAAATGAATGCCAGCTTCTTCTGCCAAACGTACAATTTTTAGCCCGCGGTTAATACCTCCTGTTTTTCCTAACTTGATATTGAAGTATTGACAGGCATTGATGGCAATCAAGCGGGCCGCATCATGATCATCTCCGCATGACTCATCTGCCATAATGGGGATGGGACTTTTTTCGCGTACTCGGGGTAATTGTAAATAGTTCCATCGCGCAATAGGTTCTTCACAATGTTGAATATCTAAAGGGGCTAAGGCATTTAGGGTTACTATGGCCTCTTCTACTTCCCATCCTTGATTAGCATCGATGCGCAATGGAATTTCTTTTCCTACTGCTTCACGAATAGCTTTCATGCGCTCCACATCTTTCTTTCCATTTTTACCCAGCTTTACTTTAATAGCAGGGTAACCCTGTGAAAGAATGTGTAGTGCATCATCCGCCATTTTTTGTGGCTCTCCGATGCTAACGGTGTAGTCAGTGACAATTGTTTTATCGTTGGTCCCACCAATAAATTGCCAAAGGGGTTGTTTAGCATGCTGTGCAGCGATATCGTATAGGGCTATGTCAAACGCGCTTTTGATACTGTTATTGGCATAGATCACGGCATCCATGAGCTGAAGGCAAGCCGGAATATCAAGCGGATCTTTTCCAAGAAGGGTTTTTGCAAAATACTGTCCCACTCCATAACAGGTGTCCTGGCTTTCTCCATTGATGGGCATGTAAGGACTACACTCCCCAAATCCGGTGATACCTTGGTCGGTTTCAATTTTAACTACCACATTGCGTGCATCGTTATCCTGCCCAAGAGAAGTAATAAAGGGCTCTTTCAGCGGAATACAAAGTTTGTATAAGCTGATTTTAGTAATTCTCATGGGCGAGATGATTAATGCAGAGGATTCAATACTAAATTATCTGGCTAAGGTTAATTCGTTGATCAGGTGAGAAGCGCCTCCTAATTTATCAATACACCACAACACATAACGAATGTCAACACAAATAGTGCGGTTGAGGTCTTTATCAAATGCTAGCTTATGGCTTAAGGCTTCGTAGTTTCCATCAAAAGCTAACCCGATCAATTCTCCTTTGTTATTTAAAACAGGTGATCCAGAATTACCCCCAGTGATATCATTGGTAGTAATAAATCCAATCACCAAGTCTTTGCGGGTAGGATCCATGTATTGTCCGAATTCTTTTTTGCGGATCAAATCGATTTGATTTGCAGGCAGGTCAAATTCATAATCACCCGCCTTGTATTTTTCTAATAATCCACGTGAAGTAGTTACGTAGTCATATTTCACCGCATCACGGGGTTGATAGCTCTTTACATTTCCGTAACTAACACGCATGGTGAAAGTAGCATCTGGATACATTTTCTTAGCTTTTATCGTATCCATTTCAATGACACCTTTTAAGTACAGCCGTCCAAATTCTGCATTCTTTGCATTGAACTGTTGAGAAAGAACGCCATACTTCGAGTTATAGTTTTTTATGAATGTACTTGCGTGGGCAAAGGCAGGATCTTCTTGTAGTACCGCTGCGTCGGGTTTCGCCATAAACGAATTCCATTTTTCGTCATCGAAGATCATTGTCTTTGAAAATACATGGGATGCATATTGTTGGTAAGTGTTTTCATTGTTCAGGGCGCCAAATTGGTTTTTTAACGTGGGATAGAAGGTAACGGGATGCTGAGATTGGTCAACATCCTCATAGTACATTTTTGTGGTGGCGGCTAGGATTTTTTGATCCGAAATTTTATTCTCGCTTTCTAAAAATCCTTTGCGGGCTTTGTTAGCATTCTCAGCCGCTTTCTTAACCTCAGCAGCAGTGGCAGTCGGTTTTACTAACGCGGCCTCCAGGGATAGTAGGGAAGAAGCAAAAGCAATCAGCGGAGATCCTAAGACACCTTCTCTCATGTACACCTGGTGCTTTGCATAAGGTCTCCAAGCATCATAGGCTTTGCCCCAGTCTGCTAATAGAGACTGGTATTCTCCTTTACCATTCGCCCACTGGTTGAAGTTTTGTTCAAACTTTAATTTCTGTCCATACACATCATACTTCAGTAATTGCTTAGTTTCTCCGTCAAAAAACTTCCAGTAGTTAGCAATTCCAGCATAAGAAGAAGCCAATTGTAGTTTAACCGCAGGATCATTTTTCATTTCCTCAAACATATACTTAAGGCGGACATCACGCAACTTCACCAATGTAGGGTTGTTGATATCGGTAGCTAACTTGATACCATAAGAACTCTCATAGCGATTGGTGCTTCCAGGATAACCCCAGATCATAGCAAAGTCTCCGTCTTTCAAAGGCTTCAAGGAAACAGGCAAATACCACTTGGGTTTTAGGGGGACATTGTTTTTATTAAACTTTGCAGGCTTTCCATTCACATCTGTGTAGACTCTGAATACAGAAAAATCTCCGGTATGGCGTGGCCATTCCCAGTTATCAGTATCTCCTCCAAATTTTCCAACACTCTCAGGAGGTGTTCCTACTAACCGGATATCGTTATAACGTTGATACACGAACGCTAAAAATTGGTTTCCTTTAAATAAAGAGCTTACGCGTGTTTCAATATTTTCCTCCGAGTTGCTCATTCTTTTATTGATAGCAGCCAGCACCTGTGCTTGCTTTTGCAGGCGTTCTGTACCGCTGAGTCCTTTCAAAGAATCCATTACTTCCTTAGTTATATCCTCTATACGTAAGAGAAACTGTACTGACAGCGAAGTAGCAATTTCCTCTTCTAACGTCTTTGCATAAAATCCGTCTTTCAAATGGTTTTTTTCTACACTACTAGCAGAAGCAATGGCATCGTAACCGCAATGGTGGTTAGTGAAGATTAATCCTTTTGAACTTACAATTTCTCCGGTGCATCCTCCCCCAAAAATGATGATGGCATCTTTAAGTGAGGGCTTATTAATTTGGTATAACTGCTCTTTAGTTAGCTTCAATCCTTTTTTCACCATGTCATTATAAACTTGTTGGCCTAATAAAAGGGGAAGCCACATTCCTTCATCAGCCAGGATACGGCCGGCAAATGTGATTACAAGTACAAACGAGAGCAAAAACTTTCTCATGTATAAAAATTTAGGAGACAAACCTACGAAAAAGCTCTTTGCGCCAACCTGATCTCGCTCAATTCCTTATCTTGA
The DNA here is from genome assembly GCA_049425065.1 of Chitinophagaceae bacterium. Taxonomy (GTDB): domain Bacteria; phylum Bacteroidota; class Bacteroidia; order Chitinophagales; family Chitinophagaceae; genus JJ008. Next base: position 24,414 of record JBMSWW010000001.1, on the reverse strand, counting down.
ATTACCAAACCTGTGTATGAAACTGCTTCACCTCTTTACTACGGCCTCTATACTATTATTGATGGCCACTTGTAGTAAGAAAGATAGTCCTGCTCCCTCTCCAACGCCTACCTTGCCTGGTTGTGCGTCTATTATAAGTCCAGTTGGGGGTAGTTTTGTAACCAGTACCTCTGTGGTATTGACTTGGTCTGGTGTAACAGGGGCGAGTACCTATGATGTTTATTTGGGAACTAGCTCTTCACCCACCACAGCCATTGCCACAGCGGTGAATGGTACTACATATACGCATACGATTCCTTCCACTCCTAATATTACTTATTACTGGTATGTGATTCCGAAAAATACGGCAGGCGCTGCTACGTCCTGCTCAGCCACCGAGCGAACTTTTACCTATATCGTAATCAATGCACCCGCATCCTTGGGTTACTATGTGGTGGGCTATTTTCCCTCGTACCGAAGCTTGGCGGATGTTCCTGACATAAAATTCAGGATGACGAATGTGGTAGTGTATTCATTTTATCAGGTAAATGCTTCTGGTTCTTTAGTGGCGCCTAGCTCTCCGGTAGCAAGCTTAACCGCTGTGGCTACCAAAGCCAAGTCTAATAATGCTAAAATATTATTAGGAATCAATGATGGCAGTGGCGACGGCAAAACCAACTTTAAAAACATGGCCTCCACCCAATCGGGACGTACCAATTTTATTAAACAAGTAATGAATGTAGTAAGATCACAACAATTACATGGGGTAGATGTGGATTGGGAATTTCCTTCCACTTCTGATGGATCAGATATTACGTTTACTTCGCTGATCAAAGAGTTGTCTGATTCACTTCATCGTGATGCGGCTTACTACCTGTCATGCGCAGTGACCGCGGGTAAATATGCCGGAGGTATTCGCGATGCGATTCGCAATGAAATTTTCCCTGTGGTAGACTTTTTCAATATCATGGCGTATGACGATTTTAGTACCAGCACTCCCTATCGTCACCATAGTGATTATACACTCGCTACAGTTTGTCTCAATTATTGGTTAACTACTCGTGACATGCCCGCCGCGAAGGCCGTGTTGGGATTGCCTGGCTATGGTCGTCCTTCAGGCATTACACAATCTAATACGGTGCTTTCCTATAGAAGTATTCTCTCTCAAGGCGGAAATTCTCAGTTGGATTCTGCCGTGGTAAGCTCCGGTGGTTTTTCTAACTATACCATCTATTACAATGGGCAATACACTATTAAGCGAAAAGCCAAATTAGCGAAAGACATTGCTGGTGGCATTATGTTATGGGAAAAGTGGCAAGACGCTCCTGATGGAAATTCATTGCTGAAAGCTGCCTGCGATACGGTAGGGCGTAGCTATTGAGAGTTTATTATTGATTTTCCTGCATCGGTTCATTAAGAATCTTCCAGAGCAAGTCTTTTAATTCCGTTAAGCCTTTTTGTGTTACAGAAGAAATAAAAAGATGAGGAATTTCTTTGGGTAATTCTTTTTCAATCGCCGCTTTTAGTTCTTCATCCAGCATATCGCTTTTGCTGATGGCAATCACGAATTGTTTATGCAATAATTCAGGATTGTACTGTTCCAATTCATTGACCAGAATCTCGTATTCTTTTGCATGATCATTGCTATCTGCCGGAATTAAGAAAAGCAAGGCCGCATTACGCTCAATATGTCTTAGAAAACGATGTCCTAATCCTTTTCCCTCTGCCGCTCCTTCAATGATACCGGGCAGATCAGCCATACAAAAACTGCGACCGTTGCGATATTCTACCATGCCCAAGTTGGGCGTAAGGGTAGTAAAAGCGTAGTCGGCAATTTTGGGTTTGGCGGCAGTAATTACAGAGAGCAAGGTGGACTTGCCCGCATTGGGAAAACCTACGAGTCCAACATCAGCGAGAACTTTTAATTCTAATATCTTCCATCCCTCTATGCCGGGTAAACCAGGTTGCGCATATTCGGGGGCTTGGTTAGTAGGAGTAGCAAAATGAGAATTGCCGAGTCCTCCTTTTCCTCCCGGCATCCAAACTACTTCCTGTCCATCTTCCAGGATTTCTACTTCTTTATCACCTGTTTCTTCGTCCCTTGCAATAGTTCCTAATGGAACTTCTATAATGATATCTTTTCCGTCTCTACCATGACAATTATTAGCACCTCCTTTTTCTCCGTCTTCTGCTAATACGTTTTTGTAATAGCGAAGGTGCAATAAGGTCCAAAGATTACGATTCCCCTTCAAGATGATATGGGCTCCACGGCCTCCATCTCCTCCGTCGGGTCCCCCGAGAGCCGTGAATTTATTGCGCATAAAATGCTTATTGCCTGCACCCCCGTGGCCGCTACGACAATAGATTCGAATCTGGTCTACAAAATTGCTTTTTTCCAAAGGAGATAATTAATCCGCGCAAAGATAGCCGTATCATCTTTTATTCTTCTTACCTATTGTCAGCAGGATCGCCGGCAGCAAAACAAGATTCGTAAGCGTAGCAATCACCAGTGTAAGCGAAGTGAGCCATCCCAGTGCCATGGTTCCGCCAAATTCACTGAAACAAAAAATAACAAATCCGGCAATTAATACCAAAGAAGTATAAATAATACTGATGCCAGTACTATAGATAGTTTGAATGACTGTTTTTTCAATGTCATGATTATTATTGGGCAATTCTTGTTTGTAATTAACGAGAAATCGAATGGTTACATCAATGGCAATTCCCAGCGCTACACTAAACACCAATACGGTAGAGGGTTTTAAAGGAACTCCTGTCCATCCCATTACGCCGGCGGTGATCACTAAAGGGATAACATTGGGGATCAGCGAACTGAATAAAATACGTACCGACTGAAATAGATAGAGCATGCAGGCACTGATCAGTAAAAAGGCCCAGAAAATGCTATCCTTAAGTCCGCTGATTATAAAACGACTTCCTTCCAGGAAGGTGACGCTAGTACCCGTGAGTTCAACATCGGCGTTATTAAAGATTTCTCCAGATTGCTGTTGAATACTATCCAACAATCCTGGCAAGCGATAGCTTCCAATGTCTGCCATGTTCACACTGATCCTAGCTTGTTGTCTACTGCTATCCATAAAAGACCCAACCAGTTTTGAAAATGCATTTTTATTTCCTGAACTATCTTTGAAATTTAAATACTGGGCCAGTGCGGGTAGGTCATATGCGGAGGGTAAGGAATAACTACCAGGGTCTCCTTCAAAGAAAGCTTGTCTTGCAAATTTTAATCCTTCAGCAATGCTCATAGGCCGAGCAATCCCCGGAATAGTGCCTATATAGCGTGATAAAGAATCTATACCCTCTAAGTTGCTCAGCTTTCTGGTAACGCCTTGTTTCTTTTTGGTGTCTACCACAATTTCCAATGGCATTACCCCTTTGAAATGCGTCTCAAAAAACTTAAGATCTGTATAGACAACATTTGATTTAGGTAGATCATCAACAATGAAGGCTTCACTCCGCAATCTGAATAATCCTGCAATGGCAATCACTAATATGATTGTTGTGCTGGCATAGATGAACGTTTTGTGGTGTAAGGACCATTTTTCTAATCGGACTAGCCAGCTATTTAAGAGAGGATTGTTCAGGTATTTCGTATGCCGTTGTTTGGGCGCTGGTAAAAAGCTTAACACTACAGGAATAAAAATCAACGAAATAAAAAATAGGGCCATGATATTGATACCTGCTACTAGGCCAAACTCTTTCAAAATCTCACTGCTGGTGAGAGCAAATACGGCAAATCCAATGGCGGCAGCCACATTGCAAAATAGGGTAACGATCCCCATCTTATCGACCATCATTACTAAGGCTTTTTGTTTGTCGCCATACTGATTCCAGGCCACATGGAATTTGTTGAGAAAGTAAATACAGTTAGGGATGCCAATTACAACTACTAGCGGTGGAATTAGCGCAGTGAGTAAACTTATTTTATAGCCGAATAATTGCAAGGTGCCCACACTCCATACTACGCCAATCCCCACTACAATGATGGAGAGCCACATGGCACTCATCGAACGGAAAAAAGCCAATAAGATTAAGGCCGACAACACCACGGATGCCAATAAGAAGAATTTCATCTCATCTTGGATCATTACCGCTACTTTGCTTCTGATATAGGGTAATCCACTTTTATGCACCATGATTCCAGTGGTAGCTGTGTAGGCGTCAGTGAGGTCCTCGATCTTCTTTACCACTGCTTCTCTTCTCTTGGAATTCATCAGCTCTTTGTTGATCTGTAATCCCATCATATATACCCGGGTATGGGGATTGTAAAGAAGTCCTTGGTAGAAAGGGAGGGTGGAGAGGACAGCGGCACTGCTGTCCAAGGAAGATTGAGTTAAATTTTTTAATTCAAAAATGGGTTGAACTTTTAATTTTTCAGTGGCGGAGTCCTTAATCAAATTAACAGCGCCGGGCACTGAAAGTATATTCTCTACGCCCGTAACATTTTTCAGAGTATCCTGCAATGCAACAAATTGCTTGAATTTTTCCAGTTGAAAAAAGCTATCTGTTTGTATTCCTAATACCAGCAAATTTCCATCTTCTCCAAACCTAGCCCGGAAGGCTTGGTACGCTTTGTATTTGGGATTGTCTAAAGGAATAGCTCGTGTAAATTCATAGCTCAACTCCACTTTACTGGCCTGATAGCCCATAAATGCGGTGATAAGTAGAAGGACAATGAGCAAAGGAACTCTGAATCGTAAAATAAAATGACCGAGCCGTTGCCACATAATATAAACAGATTGGGTTGCTGCAAAGAAAAGCAAAAATGACCGGGCTTCATATGTTTTTAAGGAGGCTGCTCAAATTTTAGTATTGTTGCACAACGGCCATGGGAATAAAACTATTTAAGACAAAAGGGATTGTGCTGCGCACCGTGAAGTATGGAGAAACCTCGTTGGTGGTAACGATGTTCACTGAGCTTTTTGGTATTCAGTCTTATTTGGTGAACGGAGTAAGAAAGGCCACCAAAAAAGGAAGCGGGAAAGCGAATCTTTTTCAACCCGCGGCTCTACTAGACTTGGTGGTCTACCACCAAGAGAATAAACACTTGCATCGACTCAAAGAATTTCACTGGGATCATTTGTATGAGGGTATTTTTTCAGATGTTACTAAAAATGCCATAGCGCTCTATATGATAGAGTTACTCACAAAATGCCTGCGTCAGCCCGAAGAGAACACACCCTTGTTTCAGTTTACAGAAGATTGTTTGCTTGCCTTAGATCAAAGTGATCCGTCAGTACGTGCGAATATGGCCTTGTTTTTTTCCTTGCACCTTGCTTATTTTTTTGGTATTTCTCCTCGAGTGATTACCGATGGCGAGCCCTACTATTTTGACCTGAAAGAATCTGTGATTGACTCTTCAATGCCTACCCATCCTTTGGTGGCAGAAGGAAAGGCAGTAGAATATTGTATGGAACTCTTGAGCGCCCGCCATCCTTCAGAATTGAAAGAAATTAAGATGAATCAGGAGGCCAGAAGGCAAGTGTTACAGATCATGGAGCAATATTATCAACTCCATATCCAAGACTTTACCGGATTAAAAACTTTACCGGTGCTACGAGCCATTCTCCAATAAGATCAGGCAATCCGTAGCGAGGTTCCTTCTTTCTCATTCAATAAAACAAGGCCAGGTTTTTTTCCTTTTTCAAAAGAACCTAATTGGTTCTGCCATTGGAGAGCTGTAGCTCCTGAATGCGTGGCCCATTGTAAAATAGTGGATAAGGGAACTTGCGGAAAATGTTGTTGCACAGCGGCTATTTCTTTAGCAATACTCAATTGCCAATTACTGCTATAGCTATCTGTGCCCAACACAATATGACAATTATGTTTCAACAGTATCTCTACGGGCGGCACTTTATTTTCAATATACAAGTTGGCGTTAATGCAAAGACAATAGACCAATTGAAGGCCTTGCTGTTTTGCATATTTATTCGCCCATACAATATCTTCTTCGCTCATACTGGTATTATGGATCAGAAAAATCGTCTGCCCTTGATTAAAGTAAGGAAGTACAGAGCGAATACTAGAAAGTCCAGTAATCGGGAAAGGGGATCTATCCAAGCCGAAAATCTTGAAAAATCGCAAATACTCTCCGCCGCCATGTTCGTAAAGATCATTCTCTGCCGGGTGCTCTTGGTTGTGTAAAGAGATAATTTGTCCAGCAGTTGCTTGGTTGATCATTGTAAAGGTTTTGGGAGAGATGCTATAAGGAGCATGTGGCACCAGTGTAGTTCTATTAGGTGCAGGAGCCTGCTGGATAGCCGTAGCTAAGGATTCAAGTTGTAACTGAAAATGGTTGAAGTTTTCTTCCGCCTTTTCGTCGGTGAAGCTGAGTACTTCCACAAAATTTTGCCAGTGAATTTCACTTTTAGATTTAACGAAGGCGGTATCTGCTGTATTCCCGATATCTCCAACGGCTACAATGCCATTATTAAACATTTCTCGCTCTGCGGCTGCAATTCGTTCTTGAATTACCGCAGGATCAAACCCCCTTTTAGTGACTACAGAACAAAGAAATTCTATGAGTCCGGTATGGGGAGGAATCACGTCTTTCAAATGACTCAACTCTAAATGACAATGACAATTGATGAGACCCGGCAATAGAATTCCGTCAAATTCCTGAATTTCTTCTCCTGCTTCTGCACGATCCACTATCGCTTCAATGGTTCCGTCCTCTTGGGTGAGTAGTACTTTATTAGACAGTAGTTCAGTTCCAGTAAATAGTTGGTGGGCACTATATTTCTTCAGCGACATACTCCAAAATTATTCTTATTACTTTTGCGCTCCTAATAAGTTATGCTAGACAGACTGGAAGCCATCAAAGCACGATTCGATCAGTTGGGAGTAGCCCTCACCAATCCTGATATCGTGGGCAATAATAAAAAGTTCGCCGAAACCAGCAAGGAATACCGGAGCCTGGAGAAAATTGTTCAGGCCTATCTCCAATATCAAAAATTATTGGATGATATGGCTTTTTACAAAGAAGCCCTGGCCGGATCTGATGAGGAGTTGCGCGAACTGGCCAAGATGGAAGCGCCAGCTCTGGAAGCAGAGAAGGAAACACAAGAAGCGCATATCCGTCAATTGCTGATTCCAAAGGATCCACAGGATGAAAAGAATGCGATTTTGGAAATCAGAGCGGGTACAGGAGGGGACGAAGCCAGTCTTTTTGCCGGCGACCTTTTGCGTATGTATATGCGCTATTGTGATCGCAAGGGTTGGAAAACTGCTATTCTTAGTGAAAATGAGGGAACCGTAGGGGGTTACAAGGAAGTACAATTGGAGGTGACCGGGGATGATGTATACGGCACGCTAAAATTTGAAAGTGGTGTTCACCGAGTGCAGCGGGTTCCTGATACCGAAGCCAGTGGGCGTGTTCATACATCGGCAGCCACCGTGGCGGTGATGCCGGAGGCCGAGGAGCTCGATTTTGAATTGAACCCTGCCGATGTAAAAATGGAGACTGCCCGAAGCGGAGGTGCAGGAGGACAGAACGTGAACAAGGTAGAAACCAAGGTGATGTTAACGCATATCCCTACCGGTACGGTAGTGGTTTGTCAAACGGAAAGATCGCAGTTGGCCAACCGGGAAAAGGCGATGAATATGTTGCGTACCAAATTATATGAAGAGCAGGTGCGCAAACAGGAAGATGAGATTGCCCGACATCGTAAAAGCTTGGTTAGCACAGGTGATCGGAGTGCTAAAATTCGTACCTATAATTTTCCTCAAGGCCGGGTTACCGACCACCGAATAGGCCTTACGCTGTATAATTTGGATGCCGTTTTAAATGGAGAAGTGCAGGAACTCCTAGAAGCACTTCAGTTTGCAGAAAACGCGGAGAAATTAACAAAACAGCAATAAGTTTTCGATTTATTTAACAAAAGGGTCCGCAACTTCTGAGCTAACTTCACGTTAGATATTTGAACGACAATAATACACGTTCATTTTTCTCATAAGCAGTTAGTTTTGGTTGCGACCCCTGTTTCTACAGGGGTCTCTTTTTTGCTTATGCTTCTTGCCTTAATTTCTTTCTGAAAAGGATCAAACTGATCGATAGACCGAGTACACATCCTATGCCATCTGCGATCATATCTTTTACATCATAGGTGCGACCATTGCGCAGGGCATCCTGGACGAATTCCATGGCAATGCCATAGGATAACCAAACCAGCGTTGTGGCGATAAACAATGCTATTTTCTTTTCGTAGGAAATTATTAATTCTGCCCACCCCCAGCACCATAAACTAACCATGATTAAAAAAAGGAGCACGTGAATCCACTTATCGGGTTCCAGTTCTTTGAGATCTAGATCTAATCCCAATGATTGTAACCACCGTAAAAATCTTCCGCTTTCTTCCAAATTATTAGAAGGCAGTATCAGCAAGGTGGTAGTAATCACCAGCCATGCAATACTGATTGTAAAGGGAATCAATAATTTTTTCAAGGGACTTGCTTAGCCAACTAATGACTCGTAACCTGCTGCATCTAATAATGAGGCAACTTCTGCAGGATCGTTGACTGTCATTTTGATCATCCAGCCTTCACCATAAGGGTCATTATTCACCAGCTCAGGAGCACTGCTCAGGGAAGGATTCAATTCATTGATGGTGCCACTTACAGGAAGAAAAAGATCAGATACAGTTTTTACCGCTTCTACGGTACCAAATACAGCCCCTGCTTCCAGTGCTTTACCAATGGTGTCTACTTCTACAAATACAATATCGCCGAGTTCGCGCTGCGCATAGTCAGTAATGCCGATGGTAGCAATATTGCCTTCCAAAGAGATCCATTCGTGCTCTTTGGTATAACGTAGATTGGCCGGAAAACTCATAGAGTATTATTTAGGATGGCAAACCTACTAATAAAGGCCGAATTCCTAATCAACCTTTCTTCCGTTTTACTAGTTTTGCCTTGATAATTTTTACATCCTCCAGGGGTCGGTCTTTATCGGCTCCCTTGCTGGTGGGCACAGCGGCAATGCTGTCTACGACGGAAAGTCCTTTTACTACTTCTCCAAATACCGTATAGTTCTGGTCCAAGTGCGGAACGCCTCCCAGGGTAGTGTATACCTTACGATGTTCAACAGGAATTTTTCTTTTCAGTCGATTCGTTTCCAAAGAGTCTAGTCCGGCTTCCGTGAATACTTTTCCTTGGGTCAAATAGAATTGACTGGCGCTACTTGCTTTTTCGGGGTTATTATCTCTTGCGGCGGCAATCACCCCTTTTTTATGAAACAGGTTGGGACGAAATTCTGCCGGAATGGTGTATGAGGGACCTCCTTCTCCGAGCGGTTGACCGGGACGGGCTGTTCGACTGTCGGGATCTCCACTTTGAATCATGAATCGTTCAATTACCCGATGAAACAAGATACCGTCGTAGTAGTGCATTTTCACCAGCTTGATAAAATTGTCTCGGTGGAGAGGGGTTTCATTGGAAAGGCGAATATGGATATTTCCTTTGGAGGTCTCCAGTAATATATCTTTTTTACGGTCTCTTTTTTTGATAATGCTATCGGCTTGTGACATGGCCGATTCTCCGATAAAAAAGGCAAGTAGCGATAGCAAAAGAAATTTCTTCATCTTAAAATTCTTTTTGTTCAAAATACAGTAATACGTGGTCTTTAATAAAATTTTCCTGCTCAATGGCATTGAGTTCAGGAAGCGATTTTAATTGTTTAAAATGCGGCCATCCATCTTCATCCACACGGTCCAACTCATAGTAGCCGCTCTCTGATAAAAGACTGCAAACGGCTACATGCATCAGGTCTTGCTTCTGCTCTTTGGTAAATTGCTCTTTGATGTCTCCGAATTCCTGAATGCCAATTAAAAATAAAACGGTTTCGAGGTCAGGCTTTTTTCCGAATCGCTCTACTAATTTAGCCTCCAGATTCCACCAGCGTTGTTGTAAATCATCTTTCGCTAACATGTGGCAAAGATAACGGGTAGACGCTCCCAGGAGTTATCTTTGCCACAAATCGGTTACATGCTTACGTTACAGCAACTCAGACAAGATCCCGCAGCGGTAAAAGCCCGCCTGGTCAAAAAACATTTTGCAAATCCAGAAATAGTGGAGGTGATCATTTCGTTGGATGATCAGCGTAAAAAAATACAATTAGATACAGATACTATTCAAGCGCAGATCAATACTGCTTCCAAAGAGATAGGGATGTTGATGGGCAAAGGGCAAAAGGAAGATGCGGAAGCTCGTAAACTAGAAGTAGCCCAATTGAAAACTTCACTTCAACCCCTAGCCGAACAATTGGCGGTGGTGGAAGCAAAACTTCAAGAAGAGTTAGTTCGTCTCCCCAATTTACCTGCAGAGATTGTGCCGCAAGGGAAACTGGCGGCTGATAATGTAACCATTCGTGAGGGCGGAACAATTCCTTCATTATCGGCTAATGCTCAACCTCATTGGGAACTGATCAAGCAATATAACCTAGTTGACTTTGAAACAGGTGCCAAAATCACGGGTAGCGGATTTCCTCTTTACAAAGGGAAAGGCGCTAAACTCCAGCGCGCCCTGATTCAATATTTTTTAGATGTCAATACCAATGCCGGCTATACAGAATACTTGCCACCGCTTATAGTGAACGAAGCGTCTGCGTATGGTACAGGCCAGTTACCGGATAAAGAAGGGCAGATGTATCACATGGAATTGGATAATCTCTATTTGATTCCAACTTCCGAAGTGCCTGTGACCAATATTTATAGAGATGAGATTGTTGCGGCCAGCTCACTGCCTATTCGTATGACAGCTTATTCTGCTTGTTTTCGCAGAGAGGCCGGCAGTTTTGGATCAGATGTGAGAGGACTTAACCGTGTTCATCAATTTGATAAAGTAGAGATTGTAGAGATTGTGCATCCGGAAAAAAGTTACGAGGTGTTAGATCAAATGGTGGTGCATGTAGAGGGCTTATTGAAAAGTTTGGAACTACCCTACCGCATTCTGCGTCTATGTGGCGGCGATATGAGTTTTGCTTCTGCGCTTACCTATGATTTTGAAGTATTCAGTGCGGCACAGCAAAAATGGCTGGAGGTGAGTTCGGTAAGTAATTTTGAATCTTTTCAAGCCAATCGTTTAAAACTTCGGTTTAAAGACGAAAAAGGAAAGTCTCAGCTGGCACATACCCTGAATGGAAGTTCATTGGCCTTACCCCGAATTGTAGCAGCCTTGTTGGAAAACAATCAGACACCTGAAGGAATCCGTTTACCGAAAGTATTACACTCCTATATGGGTACTGAAATTATTAACTAGTTTGTTAAACCTCGTTTGCCTTTTCAAGTCTGACAAAGGCATTCCATGGAAAAAAATTCAATTCACAATCAACATTTGCTCTGGAGGGCCGGCTTTGGTCCTGCCGTAGAGCAATTGCCTGATCTATCTCGCTTTACTCCGAAACAGTATTTTGCTTCCTTGCAAAAAGCATCCGCCGGAACTCCTATTCCCTTGGATGTAATTCCTTCAACCTTGAAAGAGGAGATGGGCAATCCAATGACTGGCAGACGAAAAGAGTTGACGGCCGAAGAGCGTAAGCAACGTCAGCAATTAAGCAGAGAGGGAATTCGTCAATTGAATCTCACTTGGATGTATGCGATGATTAATTCATCCGAACAGCTGCGTGAAAAGATGGCTTTTTTCTGGCATGGGCATTTTGCTTGTCGGACGCAGAACTTGGTGCATCAACAACAGTTGATCAATATCATTCGAGAAAAGGGGTTGGGAAATTTTGGAGATCTCTTACGAGCTGTTTCTCAATCAGGTGCGATGATCAATTTTCTGAACAACCAACAAAACCGAAAAGATCATCCGAATGAAAATTTTGCCCGCGAGGTGATGGAGTTGTTCACAATGGGAAGAGGGCACTACACAGAAAAGGACATTAAAGAAGCGGCCCGTGCTTTTACCGGATGGTCGGCTCTACCCTCGGGAGAATTTATTTTCAGACGGTTTCAGCACGATACAGGAGTCAAAACGATATTGGGCCGAAAAGGAAACTTTCAAGGCGAGGATGTTTTACAACTTTTATTAGAACAAAAAGAAACAGCCCGGTTTATTACAAGAAAACTCTGGCGCTTTTTAGTAAATGATACTCCGGATGAATCCAAGATAGAAAAATTAGCCTCGAACTTTTATCAAAGTGGGTATCAGATAATGCCCTTACTAGAGTCTATTTTTTTGTCAGACTGGTTTTATACTCCACGTTACATTGGATCCTTGATTAAATCGCCTGTGGAGTTGATCGTTGGATTTCGCAGAATGGTGCCTTTGGAATTACAACGCGAAGAAGCTGTTTTGTTATTGCAGCGAGCCCTCGGGCAAGTTCTTTTTTACCCTCCCAATGTAGCCGGATGGCCTGGTGGAAAAAACTGGATTGACAGTTCTTCTTTATTGCTTCGCATGCGAGTTCCTCTATTGCTCACTAGTGCCGATGAGTTCAACATAGGAGCCAAAGATGATGATGATGTGATGATGGGCTTGGGTAAAAGGGGAGAAGTGTTTCTTCAATTGGTAGGTGCCACTACTAATTGGGATCTTTTTTTCTCAGCGTTGAAAAATACTACACGAGACAAATTACCTGGTATTATTCAGACGTATTTGTTACAAACGCCTGTTCGCAAGGGGTCCGATTTGATTATTCCTTTTGCCGATCAGCGTTCCCGAGAAAGTTTTATTCGCAGTTATGCACTCCATGTAATGAGTATGCCAGAGTATCAACTTTGCTGATCCAGTTTAATTCAATGCTATGCTGATCAAAAGAAAAGAGTTTTTACAAGTAGGGTCCTTAGCAACCGCCTCTTTGTTGCTGCCTAAGTTTCTTAAGGCCTTTGAGGGTACTGGGGTAGTGCCATCTGGTAATAAAGTGGTGGTAGTGATTCAGCTAAGTGGAGGAAATGATGGATTAAACACTGTAATTCCAATACAGAACGATATTTACTATCGCGCGAGACCTACGCTTGGGTTGAAAGCGACAGAGGCCGTAACGCTTACGAAAGAAGTAGCGCTTCATCCTGCCTTGGAAGGATTCCGTGAGTTATATAGCCAAGGCTCTTTAGCCATCTTAAATAATGTAGGGTATCCCAATCCGGATCGTTCGCATTTTAGAAGTATGGATATCTGGCATACCGCAAGTTCATCTAGAGAATACTGGAACGAAGGTTGGCTGGGACGATATTTAGATGCCCAGTGCAAGGGATGTGATAGACCTACTCAAGCCTTAGAGTTGGATGATGTATTGAGTTTAGCGTTAAAGGGAGAGCAGGTAAAAGGAATTGCCTTAAAAGATCCACGTCGATTGTATGGGACCGCTAATGAAAAATATTTCAGAGCGCTGAACACACATTCAGTTACTTATGAAGAGCAACCGGTAGATTATTTGTATAAAACGCTCGGTGAAACCATGAGTGCTGCCGATTATATATTCGCGGAGAGTAAAGCTCGTCCTACTAAGGCCTCTTATCCGAATACGGAGCTTGGTAAAAGTTTACGAACAATTGCTTCCTTAATTTATTCTCAGATCAATACTACTGTGTATTATGTGTCTTTAGGAAGTTTTGATACCCATGTGAATCAACATGCACAGCAACAACGATTACTGAAAGAATTGAATGACGCTGTGATGGCTTTTACAAAAGATCTTAAAGAGCAACATCGATTTGATGATTTGTTATTATTTACTTTTTCTGAATTTGGGCGTCGAGTAGCGCAGAATGCCAGCGGAGGAACTGATCATGGTACGGCCAATAATATGTTCTTGATCAGCGGGGGTTTGAAAGAGAAAGGAATTCTTAATGCCCTTCCTGACTTGTCTAATTTGGAGGAGGGAGATCTGCGATTTCAAGTAGATTTCAAAAATGTATATGCCACTATCTTACATAAATGGCTCAAAGCAGATGATCAGGCTATTTTAAAAGCTAACTACGACAAACTAAATTTTATCTAGCTTTCATCTAGGCTTTCTTTGTAAAACGTTATTGTAATTCAATTCGTTTATCCATCACAGCAAACCAAACAGGAGGAACTAAGGACAGCAGCATCATGCCTGGGTAACCAGTAGGCATCTGTGGTGCATCATCATGATGACGAAGCAATTGGTACTTGCGACTGGCTAGATAATGATGATCTGAATGACGACTTAGTTCAAAAAGTACAAGACGTCCTATAATGTGGTCACTATTCCAGGAATGAGAAGGCATGGCTCTTTCGTAACGTCCATTGTCCAGCAGTTTACGTTGAAGTCCGTAATGTTCGATATAGTTGACGGTTTCTAATAGAAGAATACCAATTAAAGCGGCTATTAAAAAGCAGAATAAAGCATACCCTCCAAATAAGGCATAGATCAAAAGCAAAAAGCCAAGTTGAATAATTTGAAATTGTATCATTTCATTTTTCCAAGAGAACGCCTTGCCATTCTTTTTACGACTTTCTTCATTTGCAATATGCCAGGCGCTCTGGTACCCTTTAATAATAGTTCTGAGATAGAAAAAATAAATCCATTCCCCCTTGCGAGCACTACTTGGATCTTCGGGGGTGGCTACTCTTTTATGATGCCCTTTATTATGTTCTGTAAAGAAATGCATGTAAAGAGAAGTAAGCAATAATAGTTTTGCCATTGTCTGTTCAGCCTTATTCACTCGATGTCCTAATTCATGAGCCACGTTAATGCCGAAGCTACCGCAGAGCAATCCCATTACAGCAATTCTACCTGCCCAATCCCATTGGCTAAGCGATGTATCTTGCAGCGAATTGAGAAAGGTGTAGAGTAAGAAATACTGTATGGGTACAACTAGGTACAAGATCCAGTCATAAAAGGAGTCATTACGAATTAATTCCTCTTCTGCAGCATTCAGGTTCTTTGGGTTTGGTTTAACTAATAGCTCTAATAAAGGAATCAGCATCCATGCTAAGATCATATTTATCCATACCCACCAGCCTGTGCTAGTAAAGGAGATATAGGCCCCTATAAAAAATACAAAGGGGGTTAAGTATTTCAAGGCTTTGATGCGGTAGTACATGGTATAAAAGTACTGCTCAATTTTTTAATTGACGCCTTTAGATTTCATTACTTTATTCAGCCACTTCAGCAAAATGAATAATAAGAGGGCTGCAGATCCCAGTAAAATGAAGTTGAGCCAGAAATAATCTTCTTTATTTTCATACTGATCCCACTGGCTGGCGAGAATGCCGCTGAGTTTATTTCCAATAGAAGTAGATAAAAACCATCCACCCATCATGAGAGAGGTAATGCGTACAGGACTGAGTTTGGACACCAAAGAAAGTCCCATGGGGCTTAAAAACAGCTCGCCGATGGTAATTACTCCATAGCTACCTACCAACCACCAAACACTCACTTTCTCTGCGCCATTATTACCTGCTTTTACCGCAGCTATCATTACTAACACAGAAAGAGCAGAGAGTAATAATCCAAATGCAATTTTGGCAGGGGTAGAAGGTTCTTTTCCTTTTCTTCTCAGCCAAGTGAAAAATGCAACTACCAATGGCGTTAAAAGAATTACCCAAAACGGATTGATGGATTGACTTAGACTGGGTAGCCAGGCCTTTATGGTTTCTCCTTCTTTAGGAAGATTATCCGCGGGAATGTTTTTGAAATACGATGGGTAGTCAAGTCCTTTTTGCTCGACGCCATCCACTTTTATTTTTCGGAACTGATTATCCAACAAGATTACCGAGTCTTTTACATAAGTAGTATTAAAGGCTTTATCCGTTTGTTTCAAGGTGGAAAGGACAATGCCTGTGGTACCACTTACTTCACGGTCAGTATATCGACTGGCCCAAGTGTTTAGTGCAGAACCATTTTGTTTGAAGATGGCCCAGAATAAAATTACCACCGCAAAAATGGCCAACATAGCGCCCATAGCGGGTCTTTCTTCTTTACTACTGCGCAATAATAGTGTGGTATAAAATACTAAGACAGGGATACAAGCAAAGATGAAAGCATCGGTAGAGTTCGAATCAAAGATGTAACCCTCTGTACCCTTGATAAACCATCCAATTGCTCCGAAAATAATAGAAGGTAATATTACTAACGCAATGATTTGCCAGAGTGGCATGTCGCCCGGCTGCAAGGGTTTGCGGGTATCAAATGCTTTATAGTGACCTGTGCCAGCAATGAAGGTGATTACGCCAATGAACATGCCTACTCCAGCTGCCGCAAAGGCGGCTCCCCATCCGATCATCGTATACAAGGCAGCTCCAAAGAAATTACATACAAAGGCGCCTACGTTAATACCCATGTAAAAGATGTTATATCCTTCATCTTTTTGGTGAACATGCTCAGGGGTGGAATATACATTTCCCAAGAGTGTAGAAATGTTCGGCTTAAAAAATCCATTCCCTATAATCACTAATGACATTGCAGTATACAGCATGGCTTCACTGTGAATACCCATAAGGCAATAGCCCAATCCCATAAAAATACCTCCGAGAATGATTGAACGACGATAACCCAAGTAACGATCGGCAATTAGTCCTCCTAAAAAAGGGGTAAAGAAAACAAGTGCAATAAAAGTGCCGTATAAACTTGCGGACTCTTTTTCATCCATATTAAAGCCTTCGGCTGAATCCTTTAGGTACAAGGTAAAGATGCCTATCATAAGATAGTAGCCGAATCGTTCCCACATTTCTGAGAAAAACAAAAAAGGCAGGGCCTTAGGATGAGACTTCCACATAGCCAATGTAATTTTAGGTACGGAAGATAATAAAAAAGGCGACCCAAGGGCCGCCTTCTCTTGAGGAGTGGTTCAATTAATCAGCTCCTGTTTTGTCTCTTACAATTTGATTCAATGATTTAATGCGGGAATAAATCAAGATTCCTCCCACAAAAGCGGCAACAACCAGAATGAGAAAAAAGATTTTTTTATCGGTAAAGTCATCCCAGAAGCTGGTCATGATGCCCGCAATCTTACCTCCAATGGAGGTAGATAAAAACCATCCTCCCATCATCAATGATGTTAAGCGGGGAGGGGATAATTTAGATACCAAGGAGAGTCCCATAGGGCTTAAGAAAATTTCAGAGATGGTAAATACAAAGTACACCAACCATAGCCAGTAGGGAGAGGCTTTGTGCGTATAAATGGAAGGAACCGAAAGAATCGCGAAGATCATGATCAAGGCAGAGAGTCCGGAGATGAACAAGGCCATTCCAAATTTTGACATGGTAGTAGGCTCTTTGCCTTTATTCCTCAGATAACTAAATAGGGGAACAAAGACGAGTGTTAGCAATACAATGAATAATGGATTGATTGATTGAAAGAGTTCGGTATTCGTGAGTTGCAAATCGTTTCCTCCGGGCCATTCTTCCTTGGGCACATTGGCAAAATAAGGGTCAGGCCCAAGCTCTTGGACAATATTTCCTGCTTCATCTTTTACAGGCACCATGTATGGATCCAGTTTATTGACCAATCTGGGAGTGTCGTTTACTTTTTGTAAAGGAAAAATGGCACTAGTAATTTTTGCAGTAGACTCAGATGCAACACGATCAGTATGTTTTTCGGCCCATAACGTCAGACCCGTTGCATTTTGATTATAGATAGTCCAAAAGGCAATACTTATCGCAAAAATAAATAGGAGGGCTCCGATGCCTTTTTTGTCTTGTCCTTTTGCTTTGGCCCAAAGGGAAACATAAAAGGCAATTACGGGAAGACAAGCGAAAATGAAAGCATCATTGGCTTGGGTTCCCATGATTGGGGAACCCAAAACTTTTGTAGGAAGTATCCATCCTATTATCGCCGCAATAATGGCGGGTAAGAATACGCTGGTAAAAATTTTAGAAATCGGCATGTCTTCTGCCTCCACTGGTTTTCTAACGTCCGCCTTTTTAATATCCTCATTTTTGATAAAGAAAAAAAGTGTAATCAGCCCAATGATCAGACCCACACCAGCTGCAGAAAAAGCATAGCCCCATCCATAGGCATTGCGTAACCAAGCCGCTACGAAGTTGCACACAAAGGCGCCGATATTGATACCCATATAAAAGATATTGTAAGCGTTATCTTTAAGTGGCTTCAAATCGTCACGGTTATAAATATTTCCCAATAAGGTAGAAATGTTTGGCTTGAAAAAACCGTTGCCAACGATCACAAGACCTAATGACACAAATAGGGCCGTGTCTCCGGGTATTGACAGTCCAAAATAACCCGCTGCCATTAGTGTTCCCCCTATGAAAATTGATTTTATATATCCCAGATAACGATCGGCAATCAACCCGCCTATAAAGGGTGTGAGATAAACCAACGCAATAAAACTTCCTACAATATCAGCTCCCACTCGCGCAGAAAAACCTTTGCCTCCGGTAACGGAGTCGGTCATATAGATCAATAAAATGCCTACCATCAGGTAATAGGCAAATCGTTCCCACATTTCAGTAAAGAACAAAACATAGAGCGCTTTGGGGTGTCGACCGTTTTTGTGAGGTTGCACGGCATCGCTCGCAGGGAATTGACTCATACAAGTTGATTTAGGAGACAAAATACACAAAAAAAGGTAGAAGGCCTCTTTTAGAGTTACCTTTAGCACGCACAAATGATGAGTATGCGCATTCTTCTTTTAGGGTCGGGTGGACGAGAACATGCCCTAGCTTGGAAAATTTCTCAGAGCCCCCTTTGTACAAAACTTTTTATAGCCCCTGGTAATGCGGGCACACTCTCGTTGGGTGATAACAGGGCCATTGCCGTTACTGATTTTGTAGCCATCCGTGACCTATGTAAAGAAGAAAAGATTGACATGGCGGTGGTAGGTCCTGAAGAACCCCTGGTAAAAGGCATTGTAGATTTCTTACATGAAGATTCCTCGCTTCAATCGCTAATGATAATAGGGCCTGGTGAAATGGGAGCTCAATTGGAGGGAAGTAAAGCCTTTGCAAAATCATTTATGCAAAGACATGGTATCCCCACCGCTTCTTATCGAGAGTTTACGGCGGATAATTATGAAGAGGGATGCTCATATTTACAAAACCACCCCTTACCGATTGTTTTGAAAGCCGATGGGCTGGCAGCAGGAAAAGGTGTCTTGATATGTGAGACTCATGAGGCAGCCTTGCAGGGATTTGAAGAGATGCTCCGTGCTTCTAAGTTTGGGGAGGCCGGAAAAAAGGTAGTGGTGGAGCAATTTTTAAAAGGAATTGAGATTTCTGTTTTTGTATTAACAGATGGCCGTCATTATATACTTCTTCCGGAGGCAAAAGATTACAAGCGAATCGGAGTAGGCGATACGGGTCTAAATACGGGAGGAATGGGCGCCGTGAGTCCGGTCCCTTTTGTGGACACGGCCCTATGGAATAAAATTGAAGAGCGAGTAGTGAAGCCTACTATTGACGGCTTAGCCAAAGATGGGATTCCTTATTGTGGATTTGTTTTTATTGGATTTATGATTGTGGGCAACGACCCTTATGTGATAGAATATAATTGCCGCATGGGCGATCCCGAAACTGAAGTGGTGATTCCTCGTTTACAAAATGACTTGGTAGAGTTGTTGCTGGCGGCTGCTAAAGGGGAACTGCCTGCTAAAAAATTGGAAGTGGATCCGCGCACTGCTTGTACAGTAGTTGCGGTGAGTGGAGGTTATCCTGAAAACTATCAAAAAGGTTTTACAATTACCGGTCTTGATAAGAAAAGTGAATCCTTGGTATTTCACATGGGTACTAGCTTGAAAGAAGGTCAGGTAGTAACCAGTGGGGGTCGTGTGTTAGCGGTCACTTCTTTTGCTAACAACATTCCTCAGGCGGCGGCGGTGTCATTCCAACGTCAACAAGAAATTCTGTTCGAAGGCAAGTATTACCGTGGCGATATTGGTTTTGAATTCAATTGATAGAAAAGCCAGCTTGCAGCTAATACAGCGGCAAAAGCCGGCACTGCAAAGGTGGTAGCGGCACCCCAATTACTCCATACAACTCCTGCAATAATACTCGCGGCCAATGCAGCGATACTTTCACAAGAGGTATAAAATCCGATGGCCGTGGCACGATGACGGCTATCAGTATTATTACTAACCCATGCTTTAATAACCCCTTCGGTGGCCGCTGCGTAGATGCCATAGAGAAAAAACAAGGCAATTATTTCTTGGAGACCTGGTTCCATAGCAAAACCTGCATAGACTAGCGCATAGACCAACATTCCTCCAATAATCACGGCATTGGTGCCCAAGCGATCGGCCAACGCTCCCAACGGATAGGACGCAATTGCATATACCAGGTTATAAAAGATGTACACTCCAATGGTAAGGGTGTCTGCTGTTAAAATAATAGAGCCGAGTTGTACCTGTGTGCTATTCAAATGCTCGCGAGTAATCAGTAACAAAAAGATATCAGCGCTGTTGAAAAAAGCAAAGAGTAAAAAGCCGGGCATAGCCTTTTTAAAAGCTATGCTGGCTTGATTCCAATAGCGGAAATAAGAAAGGAAATTCCCCTTTGCTTCCATAGAAACGGGTTGCTGCGTTTCCTTTACCCAAAAGGTCATCGTTACAGACAGCATGCCCGGTATAAAAGCCCAATAGAATAGAGAGCTGTATTGTCCAGGAAACGCAAATAAAAAAGCCAAAGCCAGCACAGGTCCGATGGCGGCTCCAAAAGTGTCCATGCCTCGATGAAAACCAAAGACCCGTCCCCGAAATTCAGGAGTGGTTTCCTGTGCCAGGAGTGCATCTCTTGCTGCCGTGCGAACTCCTTTGCCTAGTCGATCGGTACTTCTGGCCAAAAACACCCACCAATGCCAAGGAAATGCAGCCATCAGCGGTTTAGAAAGGGCACTTAGAAAATAGCCCCAGCGTACAAAGGGAAGTCGAAGTCCTTTTCGATCGCTCCAAGCCCCAAAATATCCCTTGCTGATGCCTGCCGTGAAATTCACAAAACCTTCCAGGATGCCGATCAGTAACACACTGAATCCTATGTCTTTTAGGTAGAGCGGGATTACAGGATATAGCATTTCACTGGCTATATCCGCAATTAGGCTTACCAGCGAGAGGATCCAGATGGTTCGATTAATGATCCGCATAGCAGGTAAGATACGGTAAAACTCCTTTGAGAAGTTACTATTTTACTGCACCTTTGTTACCACACAAAACGTGATTTAGTACATGGGAATTTTTAATTGGTTTACGCAAGAGATTGCGATGGATTTGGGTACGGCGAATACGCTGATCATTCATAATGATGAAGTAGTAGTGAATGAACCCAGTATCGTAGCTCTTAACAGAAATAATCCTAAGGAAGTATTAGCGGTGGGGAAGAAGGCCTTGATGATGCATGAAAAGACACATGAAAGTATTCGTACCGTACGACCATTGCGTGATGGAGTAATTGCTGACTTCAATGCCGCGGAGTTAATGATCCGTGAGCTCATCAGATTAGTATATCCAAAACGTCCTTTGTTCCCTCCAAGTTGGCGTATGATGATTTGTATTCCTTCATCTATTACTGAAGTTGAGAAGCGTGCAGTTCGTGATAGTGCTGAACAAGCTGGAGCCAAAGAAGTGTATCTAATTCATGAGCCTATGGCTGCAGCACTCGGTATCGGCATCGATGTAGAGGAGCCTGTAGGTAATATGATTATCGATATAGGCGGAGGTACTACGGGTATCACGGTGATTGCCTTGGCTGGTATTGTATGTGATCAGTCTATACGAATAGCGGGAGATGAATTTACAGCGGACATTATGGAGGCACTTCGTAGATATCACTCTTTGCTTATTGGAGAAAGAACCGCTGAGCAAATTAAAATACAAGTAGGGGCTGCCTTAAAAGATATTGATAATCCACCCGATGATTTTGCGGTGAATGGACGTGACCTAGTCACGGGTATTCCTAAGCAAATTATGGTAAGCTATGAGGAAATAGCTGAGGCCCTGGATAATAGTATTTTCAAAATTGAAGAGGCAATCCTCAAAGCTTTGGAACAAACTCCTCCTGAGTTGGCGGCAGATATTTATCGTCGTGGTTTGTATATCACTGGAGGTGGTTCTCTGTTGCGCGGATTAGATAAACGTCTAAGTGCAAAAATTAAACTACCTGTTCATATAGCGGATGATCCTTTGAAGAGTGTGGTTCGCGGTACAGGTATTGCGTTGAAAAACTACGATCGTTTTCCCTTTGTAATGAGATAAGAGTTGCGTAACGTCATTTTATTCATTCGTCGTTATTTTACTTTCTTCACCTTCTTATTTTTACAGGTGTTGTCGTTGTGGTTTTTATACAGCTATAACAAGTTTCATCAAGCACAGTTTTTACAAACTGCTAATGAAGTGACAGGCCGCATCAATACCCGTTACAAGAAAGTAGAAAACTTCTTTGCACTGGGCGAGGAGAACCGAAGACTTAATCAACTAAATGATTCGTTATTGAATTTGTTGGCACAACAATATCAGCAAACAGATACTATCGTTCGTTTAGTGAAAGACACCGTATCGGACGATACGGTTCAGCGGTATCGCCATTATTACTTTCGTCCTGCCAGTGTGGTGTATAACTCTATGAGCAGTGAAAAAAATTATATTCAGTTAGATCGTGGATCACTGGCAGGTATTTCAGAAAATATGTCAGTATTAAACTCTGATGGTAGTGCAGTGGGAATTGTGGTGAATGTAAGTCCTCGCTTTTCTCAAGTAATGAGTTTGCTTCATGTGCAACAAAAAGTAAATGTCTCTTTAAAAAAGTCAGGAGACTTTGGCACCTTGGAGTGGGACGGAAAAAATCCGGGACTTTTACTGGTGAAAGGCTTACCTAAAAGTTTGAACGTTCGCGTGGGGGACTCTGTAGTAACCAGCCGGTACTCATTTAATTTTCCTCCAGGTTATCTAGTGGGAACTGTGGCACAGATTATCAGCGATAAGGGAACTAATTTTCTGCTCCTGAAAGTGAAGCCAGCTGCAAATTTTTATAATCTACAACAAGTATTAGTGGTGGAGAATTTACAATTCAAAGAACAGACACACTTGGATGAACAGAGCCGTAAAAGAATAGAGGATTCAAAAACTCAGCCCCGATGAGTGATTTTTTAAGAAATAGTATTCGCTTTCTTCTCTTCGTTGCGGTGGAGGTATACGTGTTAAACCGAGTTCCTCACTTGCATCGCTTCATTAGTCCTTCTCTTTATTTTCTATTTTTATTCTGGCTTCCTTTTGGGCTTTCTAATCGTTGGTTATTATTGATCGGATTTTTTACGGGCCTGTCCGTAGACTATTTTTTGCAAACGCCCGGGTTACATGCTTCAGCTTGTGTAATGGTCGCCTTCGTGCGTCCTTTTATAATAAATTTTCTCACTCCTCGAGATAGTGCTGAGTTCAACTATCGGGAGCCCTCTCCCCAATCCTTACTCTGGGCCCCTTATGCCATCTATGTGTTGTTGTTATCCTTGGTGCATCATAGTTGGTTGGTCTTTTTGGAATGGCTAAGTTTTGGGTCTTTCGGTGATTTTTTACTGAAAGTGGTTGCTTCCACGATAATTTCACTGCTCTTGATCTTTACAGTAGAATTATTATTTCCTCGCCGCATGCGGTATCGTACCAATGTGGGGACCTAATTGTCGGAATAGATTTGGAAAGCCCGACTTCGGCATCTTATTTTGCAAGTGCGTAGTACTACATGGCAGCATACAACCAGTCTAGAAGTAATATTATTCGTCTTATTGTGATTGTCATCTTTTCGGTGATCGCTTTGCAATTATTTTATTTGCAATTGATCGATCGTAAGTACAAACAATTGGCTATGGATAATGCGGTGTATGCAAAAGTGGTATATCCTGAGCGCGGTATCATATACGATAGTAGGGGGAAAGCAATTTTGAATAATACGATCATTTTTGATCTGATAGTAACTCCTGCAGAAGTCAAGGGGTTGGACACCTTGGAGTTTTGTCGGTTATTAAATATAGATCCTGCTGATTTTAGAAAAAGGATGATTGAAGCTATTATTAAGAACACGCGTGTTCGTCCCTCTGTATTCAAAGCGATGCTTACTACCGAATTGCAAGCTCGCTTCGAAGAGAACAGCTGGCGATTCCCCGGATTTAATTTAGTGGAAAGGCCCTTGCGAATTTATCCTTATAATTCAGCTGCGCATATTTTAGGATATATCCGCGAAGTAGATAAACGTGATATTGAGCGTTCTAATAACTTTTATCGTCAAGGCGACTACATTGGAAAAACTGGATTGGAAGCCTATTATGAACCAGTTTTGATGGGGCAGCGAGGTGTGCAGTATATGATTAAAGACAATAAGAATCGTATAGTAGGACCCTACGAAAATGGCAATTATGATACTGCTGCTATTGCCGGAAGAAGCATTCGTACGCATATTGATATTGAATTACAGCAGCTTGCCGAAGCATTAATGGCTAACAAAGTAGGCGGACTAGTAGCAATCGATCCACAAACAGGAGGAATATTGTCTATGGTGTCCGGGCCCAATTA